>JAIRLF010000164.1 GCA_031259655.1 Prevotellaceae bacterium | reverse complement strand
TGGAAAAAACTTAATTCGCTTCTGGGTTCAGCCGACGGGCATAAGTTTAAAAATATTATCCAAAGTTACACGATGGATATTTTGCTCGACTATGCCAATAAACATCTGGAAGTCTTGACAAAACGCTATAAACTGGAGAAAACGGGCGATACTTTGGCTTTGCAAGTCGTAGACAATGACATGCTTGGCGAAGTTCGCACTATACATTCACTGTCCGGAGGCGAGTCGTTCCTGATATCTCTGTCGCTCGCACTGGGGCTTTCGGCTCTGTCCTCGAACCGGATGCAAATCGAATCGCTGTTTATCGACGAAGGTTTTGGCTCGTTAGATACTGATACTCTGAACGTAGCAATCGACGCATTGGAAAACCTCTACACTCAGGGACGAAAAATAGGAATCATATCCCATGTCGGAGAAATGAGAATCCCGACACAAATTAAGGTCATCAAATCTGTCAACGGAAAAAGTAAAATCAAAATAACAGGTAATAATTAAATTGGTTATCGGATAAATTAAAAAAAAGAAGTGTTGATACACAATCATTAACAGATATAATTGAGATATTCAAAAAAGAATTGGTAAATTTGCGGCATTTATTGAAGGTTTTAAATGTAAAAGGCTAAAATACTGTAAGGAAATTAGAGAATATATGGGAAAAGTAGTAGCAATAGTTAATCAGAAAGGCGGAGTAGGGAAAACAACTACAGCCATCAATGTTGCGGCGAGTTTAGCTGTGCTGGAAAAGACAGCGCTGCTCATCGACGCCGACCCGCAAGCAAACGCCTCGTCGGGAATGGGATTCGATGTTAATACTGTGCATAACAGTATATATGAGTGTTTAATAGGCAAATCGACAGCGCGAGAATCAACACTCAACACTATGATAAAAGGTTTCGACCTCATATCGTCGCATATCGATTTGGTTGGCGCCGAAATAGAAATGCTCAACCTGCCCGACAGGGAAAAAATAATGAAATCGGTTATCGAAAAAGTTAAAAATCAGTACGATTATATTTTTATCGATTGTTCGCCTTCGCTCGGATTGATTACCGTCAATGCGCTGACTGCCGCCGATTCGGTGATAATACCCGTACAGTGTGAATATTTCGCGCTCGAAGGTCTTGGAAAACTGCTCAATACGGTGAAACTTATTCAGGCGCGGTTGAATCCGAAACTCGAAATCGAAGGCTTTTTGTTGACAATGTACAACTCTCAACTTCGTTTGGCGAATCAGGTCGTCGACGAAGTGCGGCGACATTTTGGGAAAATGGTATTCCAAACTGTGATTCAACGCAATGTTAAACTCGGAGAATCGCCTTCGTTCGGCAAACCCGTTATACTTTACGACGCATCGTCGACCGGAGCCGCCAATTATTTGAATACGGCAAAAGAAATCATTCAAAACAACAGTCCTAAGGAAACCAAAAAATAGTTGGTTAAAAAAAATTGAATTATGGCAAAAAAAAATGTTTTGGGAAAAGGGTTGGACGCTTTGATAAACACCGGAACCCTTGAACATACCAAAGAAATTCCTGTTTCGGTAGAAAACTACGAAATAGAAATCGGCAAAATCAAAGCAAATCCCGATCAACCACGAACTTCTTTCGACACAGCTTCGTTGGAAGAATTAGCCAATTCCATTAAAATTCACGGCATTATACAGCCTCTTACTTTAAGGGAAACGGCGTATGACGAATATCAGATAATCAGCGGAGAACGGCGTTTCAGAGCAGCTAAACTCGCAGGCTTGACAACTGTGCCGGCCTACATACGAACTGCGAACGACCAGGAAATGCTCGAAATGGCTCTTATCGAAAATATCCAGAGAGAAGATTTGGACGCAATCGAAATCGCTCTGACATACAAACGCTTAATGGACGAATGCGAACTTACGCAAGACGCGTTGGGCGAAAGGGTCGGCAAAGGTCGTTCGACCGTTGCCAACTATTTGCGCTTGCTGACTTTGGATGACGAGATACAACAGTCTATTAAAGAGGGTAAAATCTCAATGGGACATGCCAAACCTCTTTTAGGTTTAGATTCTTTAACTCAGAAAAAACTTGCGAAAAAAATTGTCGACGAAGAGTTGTCTGTCCGTCAGATTGAGGAACTTACTCAGAATCTGATGCAAAAAAAAGAATCCAAACGCAGCAAACAGGCAAAGCCGCATCCGGAAGAATTGCCCGAAAAATTTGGCGTGTTGCTCGAATTGTTAGACACAAAATTTAATAATAAAATACAATTCAAACGCAACAAAAACGGCGAAGGAGGAAGCATTGTCATCAATTATGCCTCCGACGAGGAAATAGAAACGTTTATCAAAAATCTAAGTATTTAATTAATAGTGAGAGAAGTAGTAATCAGTATACTTCTTTGTATTCTGATGCCTGTAGTTGCGTATACTCAAATTTACACTCAATCGACGGGCGCGGAACAAACAGAAAATGCGGAAGAATCGACAACTCCGAAAGTTAAAGAACCGCGTAAAAGCTTTATCAAAGGGCTTCGCGGAATAGATTCTCTTTCGATAAAAAAAGTTACTCTGGGCTCGATGATTGTGCCGGGTTATGCGCAGGCATACAACAGGCAATATTGGAAAATACCCGTGATTTACGGAACCGGCGCGGCTTTTATTTATGGCGGCTCGCACAGTAAATCGCTGTATAATAAGACCGGAAAATCGAAATATAAAACACAAAGCAATTTCTATTACGCCGGCGCAGGTCTGGTGTATCTGAGCGGCTTAATTGACGGTATTGCAAGCTACAAAACTCCTAAAGATGAAATTATACCGATAAAGTCTACACTGTATTCTACTTTCCTGCCCGGACTTGGACAGGCATACAACGGCGATTATTGGAAAATTCCGGTTATCTACGGAGGATTTGCGTTTACCGGCTATTGGCTGAGTCTTAACAATATGCAATATACCCGCTTTCGCAATGCCTACAATATCGAAGTCGCTTATTCCAAAGGAGAAACAGATACTCGAAGCGAATTTAACGGACGTCTCTCGGAGGCAAGTCTGAAAAATTACAGAGATAACTTCCGCCGACAAAGAGATTATGCCGTCCTGTGGATTGTTCTGGTGTATGCCGTTAACATAATCGACGCCACCGTCTGGGCGCATCTCAGCAGTTTCGACGTAAGCGAAGACTTGGCTTTTAAACTCTCTCCCACAATAATTTCCCCATCCAACTTGTATGCGCAAAAAAACAATATGCCGGCAATAGGATTGAATCTGAGTATATCTCTAAAATGAAACATACGTAGCCATTGATAATGTTTTTGCTTATCTAAACGGTTTTCATACCGCATTATACCGATTCAGTTTGAAGGCGTGATTTTGTTTTGTTCCTGAAAATCCGCCTGTTTTACTTTCCTGTCGATAACGTGACGCGAAGCCAGTTCGTTGACAATATCCTTGATTTCGATACCTTGATTGACCATAAGAACCATAAGATGATATATCAAGTCCGAGATTTCGTAAACTAATTCTTCTTTCGAATTTTTTGCGCCAATAATGACTTCGGAGGTTTCTTCGCCTATTTTTTTCAGTATCTTATCCAGTCCTTTGTCGAACAAATACGTTGTGTACGAACCTTCGGGGCGGACGGCGTTACGGTCGAGCAGCAGTTCGAACAGAGAACCGAATGAAAACCGTCGGACTTCGTCGGAGACAAAAATCGGCGTTTCGAAACAGGTTTCGGCGCCGGTATGACATGCCGGTCCGTCCTTAATCACTTCTACGACTAAAGCATCGTTGTCGCAGTCGGCGTATATGCTGACGATATGCTGGTAGTTTCCCGATGTTTCGCCTTTTCGCCACAATTCTTTACGGCTTCGACTGTAGAAACATGTTTTTTTCTCGGCGATGCTGATTGCAAGACTTTCGGCGTTCATGTACGCCAAAGTCAACACCACTTTGCTGTAATAGTCCTGTATCACAACGGGAATCAAGCCGTTTTCGTCGAATTTCAATTCTGTCATTTTCTTAATATCCTGTAATATTTCGTTTAAAGTAATTTTTTACGTTTAAATATATATATGGTAATACCGGCCGAAAAAATCATCAAAATGATACTGAACAAATAGCCGAATTTCCATTGCGTTTCGGGCATAATGTGGAAGTTCATCCCGTATATCGAAGCAATTAACGTTGGCGGCATAAACACTACCGATGTGATAGTGAATATCTTGATGATTTTGTTTTGTTCCACATTGATAAGACCCAAGACCGTATTTTGCAGATATTCCAATCGTTCGAAACCGAAATCGGCGTGGTTCAGCAGCGAATTGACGTCGTTTATCATCACTGTCACCTTCGATTGTATATCCGAAGGAAACAGGTTGCTTTTGAGTATCGACGACAGAGTGCGCTGCTTATCAATGATATTTGCTCTGATTATCATTATATTTTCCTGCAATTGGCTGAGGTAAACCAAAGTTTCTTTTTCTACTTGATTTATCACGACTTTGCGAGTCAATTGAGTGATTTCTTTGGCAATACCTTCAATCATATCGGCGTCCAAATCGATTCTGTTTTCGAGAATTGATATCAACAGATGATAGCCCGTAATGTACAAACTGTGGCTACTCATTATTTTACGCGCCACTTCGGAAAGCGTCCTCAAATCGGTGTTACGCGAGATAATCAAAATCCCCCCGCATATCGTAAACGACACAGGTTCTTCGACATATCCGTCGCCTTGCGACAGCAGGAAGTTTGTGTTTCCGTACACAATATCGTCGGTTTCGGAATATCGCGAACTGCTTTCGATTTCTTCAGCCTGCGCCCTTGTTTGCAGTTCGGTGTTAAGAAACGCTTCGATAGCGCGTTTTTCTTTTCCGAGTGGGTCGTTCAAATCAATCCACACAATATCTTCGTATCCCAAATTGTTCAGAACCTTCAGGTCAGAACTTTGCAAAATTTTATTTTCTGACTTATAATAGAATAGAACCATAATTTTAAATTTTTGATTTAATTAATATCGTTTAATTGTTATTTAAATTTTGTCACAAATGCCCTTTAATCAATAAAAGGGCTAACAACTTCGATATTTCGATTTCAATCTCAAGACCATGTTCCAAAACTCGACAAGAGCTTTGTGCTTTGCGAAATCAAAGTTATAATCAATGTTTTCGGTGAGATATTTCACTGCGTCCCGATAGTCTAATGTGTGTTTGTGTTCGTTTACCGCTGCGGGAATGTTTGCCAATCCTGCCGACAATGCATTGTTGAACAACGAAATGAAATCGTTCGACAGTGGCGTTACGGCTGTCCAGACGGCAAAGACAAAAGGCAATCCTGTGAAATCGTTCCATGCCAAAGATAAATCCGACTTGTATGCAAATTTGTCTTCATAATCGAACACTTTGTCTCCGATAAGCAGGTATGCCGAATCTTTTCTATGCGGTTCGATATCGTTCAAAGAACTTAATGTCATGGAAGTTACCTTTATTTTCCAATATTCGTCCAACAGAAGCTGAGCTAAAAGCGCCGATGTCCGAGATTCAAAATCAAGATAAAGAGCTTTGATTTCCGAAACCGGTTGATTAGAGCAAATTACAACCGAACGAACGTTTTTCGACGCGCCTATGCAATAGTCGGAAATAATGCGTTTATAGGGAATTGAGGGTACAACAACGGAAGGAATTATCCCTATGTCGGCGTCTTTGTTGAGCAATCGGAGAGCGCATTCGGCAGGGGTATTATATTGAAGGTCGATATAATCAACTATTTCCGAATGCTTCAATCCATATACAAACGGTGAAGTATTGAGATATGATATGATTGATACTTTTACCTTCTTCATAAAAACTGTATTCTATGGGGCAACGCCCTGTTTTTTTATAACTTTATCCTGCCGGCATAATGCTATATATTCTTTTTTTTTCCGCCGCAAAAGTAATATTAAAATTGCAGTTAAACAAACAAAATTCGTAAAGACATAAGTTGTAAGTCATAAGCCGATTGAGAAACATCAGTTCGACGAAGTAAATGAGCGGATTTTGCGGAACTGTACCTTAAATATATCCCATTGATTTTAGGACAAAGATAAACAGAAATATAGTTATTGCGGAAAGCGCTGTGCTCAGTACTACGATATGGGCGGAAATTTCGCCGTCGCAGCCCATATTTTCAGCCATAATGAAACTTACTACCGCTGTCGGAGTGGCGAATAAACACAGCAATGCAGCCAATTCGAGTTCGCGGAATCCCATGGAAACGAACACAATCATGGCTGCCAACGGAATAAAAATCAGTTTGGACAGGGAAGCGAAAAATACTGTCCAAAAATTGTTCATCAAACCTTTGAACTCGAACAATCCTCCCATCACCAACAATGCCAAAGGAGTAGCGATTTTCGATATTTCGTCTACAGGTTTATCGATAAAAACAGGGAACCGTATGTGTAGCAATCCTGCAACAAAACCCGCTATACAGGCAATAATCAGAGGGTTTTTGAAGATGTTTTTTATTATCAACGGAAAAGATATTGACGAAGTCGATTTTGTTTCCGAAAAAACGGTCAAAACAACAACTGCAGCAATGTTATAAACCGGAATAACCATCCCCAAAAGCATTGATATCGGGATTATTGCATCGTCGCCATACATGCTTGTTGCCAATGGAAGCCCGTAAATTATGAAATTACTTCGGAAAATGCCCTGTATCAGGCTGCCTGTCGTTGCCCTGCGTTTTCCGAACAACGGAATAAGTACCAGCAAAATAGCTATCACAATTATAATCCCGATGAATGCCGATAAAATCAATTGTGTATTGAATGAAGTGATTAACGAGCCGTTGAACGCATTCCGGATATTTTGAAAAAGCATCAGAGGCAAGGGAAATTTAAAGACAAAGTTATTCGCGTCCGATAGAAATGCCTCCGATACAAATCGCAATTGCTTCAATATGTATCCGGTAGCTATCAGCATAAAAAGCGGCAACACTACATTTATAGAGAATAAAAAATCACTCATCTCACACAATTTATACACCCCAAAGATAAGTATTTTTTTTAACCCATAATGTTTCTTTTTTGTGTATGTTGTTTTTCAGGATTTTAAACAATATTTCCGTTTTGGAGCGAGCATTATGTCTACGCAAAACAACGAAATTCCCGACAATGACAAACGAATTTGTGTAAAAACAGCTATAAACACGATTGTCTTTATTCAGCAAAAAAATTCCGATAATGTTTATAATGATTTTGCACGTTATCAACAAATTTCAATGTTTCTTTGCCACTAAATTTTGGAGCGGGTTTGTTGCTATTCCGTCCGCTCATCAGTATCACCGAATACACATCGCGCCATTTGTTTTGGTCAAGTCCGGCGTTTTCGGTTTCCTGCATGAAATTGAAAATCTTCCCATGTCCGGCGTTGTAAGCAGCCAGCACGAAATTGACTAATTCGTCTTCGGGGACGCCTTTCTTTTTAAAAACCTCGGTTAGATAAGCAATTAGTCTCGTTCCGCCCTTAATATTTTCTTCGGGGTCGTAGACATTTTTCACGCCGAAACGCTTGACCGTGTTCGGCATAAGTTGCATAAGCCCTATCGCTCCCGATTTCGACGCCACAGCCGGCTTGAATCTTGATTCGTGACACACTATCGAAGCTGTCAATCGCCAATCCCAACCGATTTCGGCGCTGTGTTTCCTCAAGATATTGTCGTATTGCGATATTTTTCCCGCGCTTTTATTGTATTTCTGCCCGAAATACTTGTTCTGAAGCGAATTGTAGCTCGTTTCGCCTTTCAGTTCACTTGCCCAGATATTTATTTCGAGCATCAGCGGCATATTGTCGTCGACGGTAAGCCATACGGATTTAATATTATCGTCGAGAGGTATTGAAGAACAGACATTTCCGTATCGATTGAAAACATTGTACAAACTGTCGAAACCTGCGCTGAAAACAGCAATATCGATATCGCCCGCACTCAGCAGAGCAAATTTCAGACTGTCGGGAACGATGCGAAAATCAAAGTTTAGACCCTCGTATTTGGCAAACAGCTTGAACAGTTCGAGCTGATAACCGCATGGGTCGCCTTTGTACAGAAAATAATTGTAATTACATGTATCTAACGCAACAACAAGCGTTTTGCTTTTCAAAGCGCTTTTTTTGTTCTCGTCGGAATTGGATTTGACAGCTGTGCCAAATACAAATACGCCAATTACAATTAACATAATTTTTCCTTTCATCAGTATATTAAAGTATTAATCTTCTAATCATTGAAATACCAATTAATTCCGTAACGCAGCATCCGTTTATTTCGCGGATAATGCAGAGCCGAAAAATAATTGTTATCGCCAAGTATTCCTTCTCCCACATTGGTGAATTTCACGTATATATTAGCGCGTTTCCATTTGAACGATGCAAATGCGTCAACCCATGGATAATTTCCGAGTTTCTTTTCCGATTGAGTATGAAACATTCCCACAGCAGGATTATATGCGTAGTCGTAAAAACGGGTATTATAGTAGACGTCGAAACCTATTCGGGCGTTCAACACATTTTTAACCCATTGCGATTCTATGTAAAACATTACATTTCCGCTAATTGCAGGTAAGGGAAGCACATTTACGTTGGATGAGCTTTGCGCAACCAATCGGGTATCGAGCCGTAACAGCCACCAACTTAATTTATTGTTTAGATATAGCGATGTAACGTTCAATATCTCGGATGTTTGTTGAGGCAAAGCGTTATCGTCGAAATATACATAATTTGCAATCACACTGTTCTTAAATCCGATATCTAAATTCCAATCCGGAATGTTCACAGCGGTTTCGATACGTGTTTCCGTAGTCTTACTCCAATTATTGTCCCACCGGAAATGATTGGAATAGTATTTCTTCATGAAATAAGGCTGCTCGCGGTTATCCAGCAGGAAACGTCCGCTAAAATGAATCCCGCCTTCCAGCGGAAAAAGCGATAATCGTGCATTTGCATCGAAATTCAAATCATTGAGCCTGTAACCCAAAAAATTATATTTGAGAAATGCCTGCCACGAAAAATATTTGCTGAACATTCCTTCGGCATTCCCGTAAACGTATCCTGTCGAGAGGTTTTCGCTCTTTGCGCCATACAGATACGATTCGGGGGTGAAACCGTAATATTTATCGAACTGATAGCCTATTCCTCCATCTATTTTAGAAATTATGGCGGTCGAAGAATATGGTTGCAACCTTAAGAACAACCGGTTATTTAATGTGGAAGCGAAAGTCGAATCGTAGCTCCTCAAAGAGGAAAGATAGCGGTTGTTGTAATAACGCATGTAATTACGTTGTCCGGTAAGTAAATCCACGTATGCGGTATCAGAAGCTCCATCGGTATAAACCCTTCTGTTTCTTGAATATTCGAACGTGTGTCCGAAATAGACAACCGTCCCTTCGGATGCTTTCAAAGAATCGCGTTTGAACAGATTGAGCGGAACGCCATACGAATGTGTGAGAAAATACGTGTTGGACGAAAGAACGTTCAGCGCCGTTCTCAGCTTCACATCGATGGTATTGGAATTGACAACGGTGTCTTCTACAAAAAAATCGTTGACAATACCGCCGTTTTCCATGTTATTCACACCGTTGTAAATATATCCCGCATGTGCAACATATTTTTTGCCAACGTACGAAGCAAACATGCTGAATGTCTTATCTTTCGTACGTTGATTTTGATATGTCCCCTTTGTTCCCATTTTGTGATAATACAAGCCGAGGTTCAAAGAGGGATTGATATTGCGTGTAATCAGAACTTTAACATTGTCTTCGGAGAAGCGTTTCGCGCCCGATGTGTAGTATGACAGGCTCGAAAAAGGTCCTTTGGTGTTGTAAAACCGCAGATTGTCGGGCGTAAACCCGTATAAATCGTATGGGTCCATGAAAGGAAAGATATCCGACTGCTTTCGTTTGAAGAAATCGTGTAACAGCGAAGCGCTGCCCGTCGTTCCAAGATACGAAACGCCGACATCTGCTTTATAAAAAGGCAGTTCGGTCATATTCTCGCTTTGGAGGGTGTCTGCCGAAACGATGTTCGGAGTGTTGAGATAGCGGTTTACTGTCCACGCTATGATTCGATTATATCGCAACGTATCTTTGAAAAAGTATGTGACCAAAGTGTCGGGCTTTTCTTTTTCTTTTTTCACTTTGCCTTTACGGATAATCAAACTGTCTTCGGAAAGCTCACCTTCTGCGCTTAACGAATCGTTCGCAATCATTCCGAGACTGTCGAATAACGGAGCAAACCGTTGAGCTGCAATGCTGTCTCTCAATAATAATGTATCCGCGTCGTTAACAGCAGTGTCGCCCAATAAAATATCCATATCGTCGTCAATGGCGTTTTCCGACGATATATCTGTATTATTTATTGTGGTGTCCGCGCGTACTGTGTCGCTCTGCAAGAGGAAAAAATCCCCCGCATTCGCCGAATTCGGAACAGCAAATAATCCGCTTATTGTCATAATAAGCAGAAATGTGTTTAATTTATAAGTATATAACAATATCTATACATTAAAATATTTTGCAAAGGTAACACATTTTCGAAAATAACCGCAGAGATTGATTTAACTCTTATTCCGTATTACCTGATTTTTTTTACGACGTCTGATTTTCTTCTTCAACATCTGCGATTTCGTTATCCTTCTTTTTTTCTCTACCACAACTCCGGCACGATGGCTATACACAAGCATTGCCTGCCGGATTTGGCTGTTGATGATGTCGATAATGTTTTCGACGGCGGTTTTTTCTTCCTCGCTTAACGGCATAAGCGTAAGACCCGTAACAACTTTACACAGATTATCGAATGCCTTATTTGCAGATGTGCGATACTTCGTCGTGTTACCTTTGAGTCGTTTGTCGTGCAGATTTTGAGTGCGGACATTGTAAAGCGCTTCAAACTCTTCGTTTTCCTGTTTCAAATCGGCGACTGAGTTCGTAATGTCGAAACGGTCGAGCAAATCCGGCGTTTGCTGCAATTCGTTCACCAGACTGCGCAACAAGGATGTTTTCGCCTCGTACTCCTTTTTAGTTACACCCTTATATTTTTTAACAACATAAACAAGACAGTGAGCGTCCTCTTTTTCCGCATCGTTTCGGGCGAAATCGTAATGATACTGAATTTTGTTAATGACGGAGCGAACAGTAAAATCACGTTTATTATCCAGAATAACAATATTCTCTGTTTCGAACGCTTTTGTATTTTTCTTAAAAAAGTCATCGAAATTCGCAATCTCAACATCGAAGGTTTCATATACAAGGCGGATACCGGGCGCCTTAGCCGCATGAAGCCGTATTCCCTCATTAATGGAATAGAGGATTTGTACATTCTGAGCAACAGTCAAATGGTGCAACACTCGTTTGTAAGTCAAAATTTCTTTATTCATCTTTTATATGTTTTATGTTTTAAATTAAATATTATTTTAAACTTTTATTCATCTTTTCGGCTTCCACATTGTGGAAACCTTTCCGACGCTCGTCCGCAACCCGTCCACATTGTGGAAACCTTCCAGACGCTCGTCCGCAACCTGTCCATATTGTGGAAACCTTTTCGACGCTCGTCAGCAACCCGTCCACATTGTAGAAGCTTTTAAGAACCCGTCCATACGGTGAAAATACTAATATTGTCTTTATCTTCAGTACATCACGTTGGATATGAATTGCTGTTCGTGGATGTAAAGATATAAAATATTTATGAAGTGATGCCATCGGTACAAATTTCGGCTAAATAAGTGGCGTCTGTACGAAAACGGGTGTACGACAAAATTCCCTATTTTAAATCCGACAGGAATTAAAACCGTCGGATTTTGCCAGTGAGGGCATTCATATTAATAGAAAAAAGATTACAAACAAAACCAAAAATCTCCGTAGGAGATTCACATCTATGAACGATAAAAAACGACAACTTTTTGCTTAATAATAGAATTGAGGTTACAAGTTGATCCTGTTGTATCGGTAATCGAAACATTAGAAAAGTTTTTTCCATTATTTTCAAAGGCTTTTTTATCTTTCATTGATATTTCCTCAATTAGAGCCGTCTTATCATTAAGACGGCCGTTCAACTCCCGAATATACATTCTATTATTAGAAAAAACACATAATAAAGATATTACAAGCAGCGCCACAATAAATATAAGCACGGCTACTGTTTTATTCATTGTTTGCAGGTTTTAATATACAAATTACAGGATTGCTGTCATATTGAAGGTTTGATTCTTTTATCATGACATTGGCAAGATTTTTCATACTGTCATTCTTAATGTTTGCTATATTGCTAATGAAATTTTCCGCTTCTACAAAAAAGACATATTCGTTTTTATCTGTTATATTTTCAATAAGCGGGAATGTTTCAAAGTATAATATATCGTCTTGAAGGTTAATAATGGAACAGGTTTTCGATTTATTATTTCCCTTTTCGTAGACACACAAATGCGGTATTTTGTTATGAAAAAAATAGAACAATATATTTTTATCGTTTTCAACATAGTATTTTATATGAGATTTGAATTTTTGCAAACTCTGTTTAAACTGTTTGGTATCCAGTTTTAACAGTTCTTTCAGTTTGGATTCGGACAATGCCTCCTCTCCAAAATCTATTTTGTAATGAATATGCAGGAAATCATCTTTTAAAGCATATATATTATCGTCTAAAAATCTTCTGTATAAAACTGTTGTGTCTAAATTGTTAAAAGGATTAATTAAAATTCTTACATGTTGACCAAAATCCTCGTTTGGGAAAAAACCTTTTATTTTTTTCCCATTCAAGTCAGCTATAATAAGATTATCACCCGCATCATCTCCAATAAAATATATTTTATTGGAACTGCTGTTGTATTCGATTTTCGAAGCGTAAAAATCTGTTTTAAAACTTCGAATATATTTGCCGTCAATATTATATAATAAGACGTTTTCACGATTGGCTAACAGATAAACTGTTAAATTATTTTTATCAATCGTAAAATCGTCAATTGAAACGTATTCACCCGGTCCACCTCCTATTCTGCCGATTTTTCTAATAAATTTACCGTTTCTGTCAAATATAAACACGCCTTTTCCACCATCTCTATCCAGTATATATATATGATTATCTACAAAATATATTTTATTAATTCCGGATATTATCGAATTTTCATTAGTTTCCAAAGGTATAAAATTTGAAAAACAGCCCAACTTTGACAGGTTAAAAATGCTGTCAATAACTGATTTGGAATCAATGGTTTTAGTTTTAATTTCTTCCTGTTCATGTTTACAAGAAACCAAAATTATTA
Organism: Prevotellaceae bacterium; assembly: GCA_031259655.1. Taxonomy (GTDB): domain Bacteria; phylum Bacteroidota; class Bacteroidia; order Bacteroidales; family UBA932; genus JAIRLF01. The sequence goes on along the minus strand of JAIRLF010000164.1, from coordinate 5,286 downwards.
AAAATGCAATTACTAATGTTATATTTAATTTCATGATTTTATTTGTCTAAATAAATATTGTCGACGATTTTTAATTCCTCCAATCTGCAACCGACGTTTTTTCCCGAAAATGCTATTCCGAGAAGAATAATTTTTCCATGATACTTATTATAGTATCGTCGGTTGTTTATTTGGTTCACTGCATCGTTGAGCAGCGATTCTATTTTTACGGTAGCGTGGTATTTTATTTCGGCGACGACGGTTACTTCCGGTTCCGGTTGTTTCCAGACGATGTCGGCGCGTCCGAGATTGTTCGACGCTTCTGCCTGGATTTCGAAGCCAATTATTCGCATCCACATCAGCATTATCGAATGATAATATGATTCGCTGCCGATATGCAGTTCGGGCGGAATGGAGGCTACCATTGATTCGAGGGTGCGTGAAAAACCGGGTTCGTCGCAGGCGAGGATTTGTTGCTGCATTGTTTTGCGCAGGTTGATTACCTGTTCGTCGGAATATTGTCCGTATGCTTCCAGCAAGCATTTCAGCAGAGCCTCTTTGACTTCCATATTGGGAATGTCGAGCGTATAACTTGGGATTCCCCCGATTACGTCTTTTTGTTTGACCGTCAAATAACCGGTTTGAAAAAACAGAGATATTTCGTTGATTTTCGGCGGGTCGTATCCATTGAACGCATTGTTGCTGACGACGTGCTGTGTTAATACGATGTCCGGACGATTGCGACGTTGAATGATGTCGATAAGGAAAGTAGGCGTGCCTGTTCTGAACCAGTAACCGACAAATTCGCGTGTATCAAGAAAAATCATGGTCGAAACAGGATTGTAAACAGCCGTTTTACCGTCCCAGGTATAACCGTTGTACCAGTAACGGATTTGTTCCAGCAAGTCTTCCCGTGTCATTTTCAAATGTTCGGCGGCGCTGTCAATATATTCCGAAAAATTACTCTCGAGTTCTTCCTGAGTATATCCGCAGATAGAAACATAATCTTCGTCAATAGTAATATCAACAGGATTATTTAACGCCGAAAAAATCGACAGTCCCGAAAACTTCGACACGCCGGTAATAAAGATAAACTCTATATGATTATCGGAACTTTTCATTACCTGATAAAAATCATGTATCGCTTTTTTTATATCATTCAAATCGGTATCGAAGAGATGAGACGTAATCGGTTTGTCGTATTCATCTATCAGTATAACTGTTTTTTTGCCGGTCTTGGAGTGTAAAGATTCAATCAATTTCCTGAAACTGTCAATCGCTGATTTCTCATTCAAAGTAATCTGATACTTTTCTGCAATTTCTTTTAGATATGATATCAGACTTTCTTTCATCTCTTCGGGCGTCGAATGATTTATACCTCCCCAGTCTATCTTGATAACCGGATATTTCTGCGACCATTTCCATTTATCGTAAATATACAGTCCCTTGAATAATTTTCTGTTTCCTTTGAACAACTCTTCCAGAGTGTTTATCAGCAATGATTTTCCGAACCGTCGAGGACGGGAAAGAAAATAGACTTTTCCTTTTGAAACTATCCTGTGAATGATTTCGGTTTTGTCTACATACAAATACTTTTTATCGCGTATATCTTCGAACGACTGTATTCCCAGAGGTAACTTTGTCAAGACACGCCGCGAACCGTCAGTTCTTTGGCGTGTCTTAAAAAAGCCTTTTATCTTTTCAATTAACGATAAATACATCTTTTGTATCGTTTTTTTACATTGACTTTTTAATTCTTAACTCCTACGCAGACCGGCAATTTGTTATAACAGTCGTGAGAAGGAGTACCGTAAGCCTCGTCGGTTTCAAAAGCGTCGAACGGACCGGGACGCGGCACTATCGGCGCCGTATTTACACGCGGAGGTTGCGAAAGCCAGTCTTTTCCCTGGAAAATCGGGTCTTCCATCTTGCGCAGTTCCTCGAAGCCATAATACGGACCCATTGCGTCGACCCAGTGAATTACGCGCAGCAGCGTTTCTTCGTCGACCTTTACGCCGTAATGTTTACCGCTCGACATCAAATCGACCAGACGGCTTTTGTACGACAGTTTTGTCATCGGCGGATACGTTTGATATGCTGCGGAATCGATTGTGCCGAACGCTTCGACCATAATCACATCTGCCCAGCCGAAGCCTCCGCAAGTATTTTTTCTTTGTTTGTATGCCGAACCCCAGGTCGGGCTGCCGAGCAGGGTCATATACGGTTCTTTGAAGCCCAGAAATCCCGGGCGGAGTTTAGCGTTGAACTTCTTATATCCTTTCTGTTCGGGACTTTGATGACATTTCAGACAGTATTTGTCGAGCGCCGTTTGTACGTAACGTTCGTAACCGACAGAAATATCTTCCCATGGAACGGGCGTGATTGTCGAAGGACTGCGTTGCAGGGCTTTTCCCATCTGTTTAACGGTTATTGTGCGGGTATGCGATTCGTGACATCCCAGACAGCCGCGGGGTTCGCCGGGCTGTACTCCGGTGAAGGATTTCATCGTCTGCAAAGCGCGCTGATTTTCGTCCAGCAGTTGGAAATGCAGCGCGATACCGCTTGGCGCGACAAAGTTCACGCTGCCGTCTTCTTCGATAGGCACTGTCCCGATGATTTTCTTGATTCCTTCGGACTGTACGGCGGAAATTTCCGGTCCCGTAGAGATATAATTGCGTTTAAACCAGTACGTGTATGTTTTATGGTCGATTGACCATATACGCAGATATTTTGCTTTGTCTTTCAGTTCTTCCGGAGCGCCGTCGTAGACATTGTTACTGTAGAGTATACCCGGTTTCGGATTGTCGCGTTCTTCCCATGAGGGCCACTCGACCATATCGGGCTGTACGGGAGGAACAGCGCGTTGACGTATCGGGATTGCGTCCCAGATATTGTGTTCGCCTTCGTTGATGATTTCCCTGTTGCCGTCGGTATCCATCAGTAAAAGTACGAACTTGCCTTTCCTGCCTTCGCGTTTTGCGGAAACGATAAATTCCTTCTCGCTTAACGGATAGGGAGAATAATACGCTACGTATTTGCCTGCGGAATGATAGTCGGGACTTTCGACGGGATTAGTCGGAGCGGCGCCGCACTCGGGCCATTCGACATCCTGAGTAACTTTCGTCAAACCGTTGGGGAAATTGAATCCCTGCGAGGGCGTGATGATGCCGACACTGCCCGAAAACCAGTTGTGATGAGCGCTGCCGGTAAACATTACACGGTCGCTGCCCGGTATCGAACGCGCGTCTTTCAGTAAATCGGGCCATACAGACTGATTTCCCCAGAACGTCTGCACCAGCGTGCCGTTTTGACGCATCGTCCACAGACTTTGCGCGCGCCAGAGAGGTTTATCCGTATATTCCCAGCGCGTGTATATCACGCGTCCGTCGTTCATTATGGATGGCGTATATTCCGGTTCGCCGCTTCGCGAGATGAGATACAGATTTTTGTCGCCGGGTTTTGTGTCGAGGGGCATTCGCGCCATGACGAAGGCGTTTGTCGGCGGCATACAGCGCACGTAGATGTGTCCGCGTGTCGTCAGGAACATGATGTTTTTGCCGTCGGGCAGATATATCGGGTCGAAATCGTCGAAAATACCGCCGGTGAGTTGTCGCAGATTCGTTCCGTCAACGCCGATTTCGTAGATATGAAATGTCTTTTCGTTATGCGGTTTGTACGAGAAGAGTATTCGTTTGCCGTCGTACGAAAGGTCGGGACGCCAGAATGTGCCGTGCAGTGGTTCCTGCGGCATAAGTCGGCTCATCTTACCGTCGGGATTTAACCCTTTCTGTACAATCAGCCTTCCTCCCGGAACAGCCTGATAGCCGAGACGGTGACGGGTTTCGTGTTCCCATTCGCCTCCCGATGGATATGGATTGTCGATATACAGAATCGACTCGAAGTCGATTACCGGATTTTTGAACATTAGGTCGCGTTTCGCCGTACGCACTTCAAAATAGAGGGCTTTATCTTCGAGGTCGGGACTTTTCGTCTTCGCTTTTGTTTCGAGTTCGTCGAACGTTTTGTTGAAACTGTCGATTATGTTTTTATCGAGATTCAGACGCGAGGCGAGTTTGCGCGCCCAGCCGATTTCGTCCAAAGCGCGTTGAACGGTCGGTTTCCCGTTGCACTGATAGAGCCAGTCGTTTTCGAGAACTTTTCGCGCTTCGTCGGCAGTGCGGTCAACGGTCGCAGGGGTATGCGGTTTTACGTAAGGGGCGACAGGCTCGTTACGTTTCGGACGTTCTTCAACGAGATTTTCCATCTCGTAAAGCGTCGCGCCAAGCTGATTTTTGTCTACTTTGGCAATCCATAAAGTATCTCCCTGCACGTCGAACTGCGAACGTATCTGTTTGACGCGCTCCCATTTCGAACGGTCGGATTTCGGAAGAACGCTCCATTGCAAATCCGTCAACGGCAGATATTCAAACGCAGGCGTCGCTAATTTCGCGGCAAGACTGCGACGGTCTGTTTCGTTTAACAGAAGATTGTCGAGCGGACTTTTTTGCCATTTCATGATGTATGCGTTTGTTTCCGCCGGATAGTCGCTGCGCAACAAACGCTGGATTTCCACAGCGGCAAGGGTATTTACGGCTGTCTGTTGAGAGAGTTTTTTATCTGTCTCGACAAGCGTTTCGATGAACGAATCGCCTTTGCTGTAAAGATTCTTCGCTGTTTCCTGCGCTTTTTTCACGCCGGTGGACAGCGACTGTTTTCCTTCGGAATACAGTTTCGCGACAGCCTGCCGGTCGAGCGCCTGCGCGTAAAAACGGACGTCGTCGATTCTGCCGTTGAACAGTTCTTTGTCGCCGTTTGTTGAACCGATGAACATCGGTATATTGCGAACTGTGGATTCTTCAAACGAATATTTCGAGCTTGAAATGTCGTCGCGCCATGTTTTTATGGGAGCAAAATCATGAATGGTGTTGAGCGGCGCCTGTCGTTCGAAGGCTCCGATTTCTCTGCCGTCGAGGTAAACGCGCATCGTACGACCGTCGAATGTGCCGGTTGCCAGATGCCATTTCCCGTCGCAAAGTTCCTGAGGCGAAACAAGCGCGTCGCATTCGGCATAGTTGCCGCCGCAGTTAAGTCCTAATGTGAGGAATCGTCCCTGATTTTGAATGGCAAACAGTAAACGGTTTTCTCCCTGTATTCCGGCGTCTTCTTTGCGAAGAATAGTCGCATTCTCTTTTAACGTTCTCGGCGCTATCCATGCCGAAAATGTTAATTCCTTCAATCCGTCGGGCAATACTTCGTGCGAAATTTCGACGCCAAGGTTTTTGGCGTCTTTCGATGCGGTGATTTCGA
>JAIRLF010000124.1 GCA_031259655.1 Prevotellaceae bacterium | reverse complement strand
AGATACACAGTGTCTAAAATAGGCACGTTATTCTGTTTCGGCACTACTTTCAGTTTTAAATACACTGTCCCCGCCGAACCGTTAACAAGATTTAAAAGGAGGATACTGTTATTGTCGGTTGATTTGCCGGTGTGCAGTACTCCGTTGTCCGTATACGAATACTCCATCTCATAAAAATCAAAAAAATTCGACGATAAACCATTCGCCCAGTTAAACTGTACCGATGTCGGAGCCAGAAGCTTTTGTGGAATCGGCACTGTCAGGGCGTCTAAATCGACTGCTGTATACGGAATTGCGGCAACTTCTACCGGAATCGATTTATTGCCGTATTCGTCAACGTTATACACCTTGATACGATACAACTTTGGTTCCGTAAGACCGGTAATATTTAGCCACGACTGAACGCCTTCGCAGGTATAAGTCTTACCATCGTATTCGTAAACAGTCTGCACCGCCTTGCCTATGTTAATCTGACTTTGCGGAATACGTCCCGCATTCATCAGGTCGATTTCCAGGCGGTTTATCCCGACAAAAGCCTCGGCTTTGTCAAATTTTCCCACATACACTGCTTCTTCCGCAGCATGGTCCTTGATATTGTCGAAAATATCTTTGGAACACGAGAAGAATGCAAGGAAAAAAGCCGCATAAATAATACAAAATATTTTTTTCATACTTACTTAATTTTATTTGGGTTTCGAAAATAATCTTAATTCGGACACGCATACAGGAGGTCCCGCAGTGTAGTTGCTATCGAAACTGTTTCTACACTCGAACCTGAACCAGCGCACCGGTTTTGTAAATTTCGGGTCGTACGGATACAGATAATGCATGTGTCCGGCTTTGCCGAGTCTGTACCATTGCAAATCGGACAGGTTTCCTTCGGGCATCGGGTTTTTATATATTCCTGTCTGTACCCAGTCTTCGAGTTCCTCGTCCCAATAATATGTAGCAAATATACCAACATCGTCTCCGGAAAAATACTGTCCTCGTTTTCCGACTTCTCCTCCATGACGCGCATGTACAATCACCCTGCTCAGTTCGTAATAATCGCCAAGGTCTATCAGGAAGTTCCAGGGAATTACATTGCCGTCGTCTCCACTGATGAAGGTATAATTGTAAGAGCCGGGCGCGTCGTCGATGATACCGTCGATAAAACATTCGGTTCTGCCATCCATGGCATCTCCCCATGCTTGCACTACGCCGCCTCCGAAAGGAGGTTCATAAAATGGCACCGGATAACTCCAGAGGTTTTTACCGTCTTCGTCGAAATGGATGATTTCTTCGTCATACAATAATGTCAGCGAACCCTTGTCGACGGCTTCCGTGCGATTGTTGTAGTTGTCGCCTGCGCTTACTTTCACTTTCACCTGTTCGTTTACGCCCAACACCAGGTCGCCTACTATTGCAAATCCTAAGGTGTCGTTCGAGGAAAATACGGTAAGCAGTTCGCGTTTCACTCCATTCTGCGTAAATTCGTATTCGGCGAAAATACTAACTGTTTCCTCCATTTCATTTCTCCAGTTGATAACAAAGCCGTTGAATCCGGGAAGCACATTGAATGTCTTCGCGATTTTCGAGATAGCCGATTCGAGCGGAGTATCCCTTATCTCTACCGGCTGCGACTTGTTGCCTGCCTTATCTACCGCATATACCTCTATAGTATATTCCTTTAACTCGAACAGTCCCTTTACATCAATGGAATCCGTATAGAACGAAACGGCAAATATGTTGTCGCCGTATTTCGCTTCTATACTCATCAGGTCTTCGTCTTTCGGAATTTTATAATAAATCCGAATACCTCCGTTTAGCGCTTTCGAACTCAACTCGGTTGGCGGAGCCGGCGGAACATTGTCGTCCGAGCTCATTTTGAAACGCCCTCCTTCTTCGCAGGCGCCGAAAAAAGCCACAACCAAAGCGCATAAACTCAAATACTTTAAATATGTTTTAATATTATTCATCTTATTAAATTTTATTAATTAAACAATAATTACCAGCCCGGATTTTGTATCATGTTCGAATTGACATTCATTTCTTTCAAATCAATAGGCCAGAGATAGCTTGTCGGAGTAAATCTCCGGGTCTCTATACTTCCGCGATTGAAGAACGTTTGCGCAGTTGAGCCGCCGGCGTTCCATCCCATAATCGGTTTCGAAAATTCGGTTACAGCCTGTTTGTAACCTACCATGTCCCAGTAGCGGCTTCCTTCGAAAGCAAGTTCGATGCCTCTTTCCTGCAGGATAATCTCACGCAAACCTAACTGGTCGGTATGTTTGTTAACAGTACGTGCAAGAGTCGGGTCCGACCACACTGTTTCGATATCCGGAACGCCTGCCCTGCTACGCACTACATTCAGTGCGTCGTAAACCTCCTGCGAGGGTCCCGAATATTCGTTCAAGGCTTCCGCCTTCAGCAAATACAAATCCGCCATACGGATAATCGGATACGGGAAAAACGTAGTACGGAACGACCATCCGCCGCTCGACTGAGGATGTACGAATTTTTGGTGACCTATACCTGTAATAAAGAAACATTCCCCGGGACGCTGTCCTATTCCCTGTCCACAGTCCTGTCCGTTAAACATTGTCGCGTTTATGCGGTATCGTTGCGCTCTGAAATAGCTTCCCGCTACGGCTAAACTTGTGTAGAAACGGAGTTCGCGGTTCAAATGCAACTTGACCGTCTGCATTCCTGGCTGCATAATGCCGGCGATATCTGTATATTCGGGGTCTTCGATGCCGGGAGTCGTAACGATTTCGTACCTGTTATCTATATCAAAAGTAAGGTCCTGATCTATGGGCAACCCGTTTTCGGTATAGAACCGTTCTTCCATAGCATAGCTTGCCGCCAGCCAGTTGCCCGAACCGAAGACGTTGCCTTTGGCTTCAAATTCGCCTTCGCCCGAATAAATCGGTTTGGGAGGCACTTTGGGAGTAGCGGCAGTCTGAATATCAAGCCAGCGTTCGTAATTGTCGTACCACGAAAACTGTTCCATGTTCGAATAACCCCAGATTATTTCGTTGTTCCAGGGGTCAACCGGCATATAGCGAAGGTCGTACAGAATTTGCATTCTTTCCGGCGCAACTCTCGCATCCGCCGTATCGGCGTTCATCAACAATTTCGATGCCGGGTACTTGTAGATGCCGAATCCGTTTGCAGTGCATGTGGCGATGGCTTCGTTAATAGCAGTAATTGCTTCCTGCCATTTTTCCTTACTCTCTTGCTGCGGGAAGAAATGTTGCCCGTCGGAATCGTAAAAATCGCCGAAGATAGTTTGATTGCCGTTGAAGAAAGGCCGCGCCCGCGTAACCATTATCCTCGCCTTGATGGCTGTTGCTATCGACTTGTTTACCTGTCCGTAGTCGCTTTCCGTCGTTGTAGCTCGCAAATCCGGAATCGCCTCGTTAAGCAGTTTGATGATGAAATCGAAACACTCGTCAATCTTCCTTCTTTTCGGAAACATGATTTCTTCATCGGTTTCTTCGGGCGAAATCACCTGGTCTGACAGTACAATCGGACCGTAATGTTGCAGCAAGAGGAAATGATAGTACGCTTTCAGAAATTTCACCTGAGCAGCCCAGTCTTTTCTTGTTGTTTCGTCCATATCGGCTGCCAAATCGATATTTGCAAGGAAAATGTTTGTTTGGTTTATTCCCTGATACAGCGATTTAACTCCGCCTGTCCCCGACCAATAACCCAAAACAGGGTTTCCGGTTACCTGCAAATCACGCATAATGCGGATAGCGCGAAGTTTATCGTTATCCTCGTCATAATTCAAGTTGACATTGCCTACATATTCGTCCCCCAGCATCCATGGGGTCGAATGTGTTGCATCGTAATGCGGCAGATAACTGTATGCATTAGCCAAAGCTTGGATTGCATCTTTACGGGTAGCGAAAATATCTTCTACCGTCAGCACGTTATCGGGTACTACGTCAAGATAATCCGTACATGACGCACAATAGAACAACCCGATTGCCAAAAATAATGTTTTTAATATTTTATTCATAATAATATCGTATTTAAATTGTTAAAATGATACTTGAATACCAAGGTTGAAACGTCTCTGAATAGGATATCCCAGACCGTTGTCGCCCATTTCGGGGTCCCAAAGTTTGAAGGGACTGATTAGAAACAGGTTTTCTACGCTTAAATATCCTCTCAGGTTTTTAATCCTCACCTTATCTAATTCGCCGAAACTGTAACCCAACTCCAACTGTTTCAGACGCAGGAAACTGCCGTCGCGCATCCACCATGAGGAAGCTTGCGTGTTGTTTGTTATGGGGTCTGTCGATAAACGAGGCCAGAACGAATGTACGTCGGGGTCTGTTTCTGTCCAGTAATCGGTACCTACAATCGACAGGGCGTTCCGCCTGCCTACAAGCGGAGCTATCTTTTCCGGCGCAATATAGAAGGAAACGCGCGCATTTCCACTGAAGAAGAACGAGAAATCCCAGTTCTTGTATCCTGTAGACAAACCGAATCCGTACTGTATTTCCGGGACGCTCGGCAATCCCATATAAACCATGTCGTTTGTGTTCACTACACCATCGCCGTTGACGTCGGTATATTTAATATCGCCGGCTCCGTAGTTCCCGAAATCCTGTTTGGGAGCGTTGGCTATTTCCGTATCGTCAACAAACAGTCGCTCGGCTATCAGTCCCTTCTGCAGGTTGATGTTACGCCCTATCTGCGACAAATATCTGTCGGGATACTGCGGCTCGTCCAATTCGAGATACTTGTTCACCGAATAAGTGAAGTTTACACGACCGGTAACCCAGAAATCCTTGTTGAACGAATGCTGAATGTCTAAGGAGGCGTCGATACCGTGCGATTCGGCTTTGCCTACATTGCCGCTCACTTCGGCTGTCAAACCGGAAGTAGCCGCGAAGTTTTGCCGCACCATATAGATATTGTCCCTGATATTTTTGAAATATTCTATCTGGAAGTTAAAGTCCTTAAACAGTCCCAGTTCGAATGCGTAGTTGTAGATATCCGAAGTTTCCCAGGTAATATCGGGGTTGGCATAACGGTTCACCTTATATCCGCGATATGAGGTAGTGAAAGATTCGCCCCAGCGGTAACCGTCGGATAAAAATTCCTGATCCGAATAACTGCCGTAAGCTACGTCCGAAAGAAACCAGAAACGTCCACCCCGTCCGGCAATAGCGTCGTTACCCACTTTGCCGTAAGTGAATCTCAATTTCAGGTTGCTGATAACGTTCGACAGCGGTTCCATAAACGATTCGTTCGAAACCGTCCATGCAAGACCCAGCGAAGGGAAAAACCCGAAACGGTTTTTGCCGGTGAACTTTTCGGAACCGTTGTACCCAAACGATACTTCGGCGCGGTAGCGACTGTCGTAATCGTACGAAAACCTGCCCGACAAGCCAACATTGCGTTCGGGTAACGATTCGTAGATAGAAGCAACATTGCCGCTGCCGAGTAGAATAACGTTGCTGTCGGAAGTGTTGTCGGTAGTCAACAGTATTTCTTCGGCTCTGCCTACCATCATTGCGCTCAATGTGTTTTTGCCGAAAGTCCTGTCCCAGTTCAACCTGCCTTCGTAGTAATAGTGCGCTGTGGATTGATGTTCCGTAATCACATTGGACATTAAGGGATTTCCCCAGTCTTCGTTCAGAAGGAGCAGCACGTATTTTTGCGTTACCTGATTGTACGATTCTATGTCGTAATAATAAGGAGTATACCCCCTCGACTGTTTGTAGTTGCTCCAAGTGTTGACCGAAAATTTCGCCTGAGCTTTCAATCCCTTAATAAGGAAGTCGAAATCCTGCATCAAAGTAGCCATAACCGTCACATTGCTTTCGTCTTTCGTCGAATATCCGGAAACCATGTCGGCGTATGGATTGCCTTTTAAGCCACCGTCGATGAAAGTATTGCCGAACAGCGTATGAGTAGTGAGCAGGTTTGCTTCGTCGGGCTCATATATAGCCGGAAAATCAACAGGATTGGAATTCATCACCGAGCCGAATATGTCGTTGGCGGAAGTGTACGGTCCCGAATATTTTTCGTAACGAGCCTGCAAGCGTGTATCCAAAGTGGTCGAAGACGAGAGTTTGAATATGACATTGTTTCGCAAATGGAAGCGATTGATGTCGATATTGTTGCTGAAATTATTCCGGTTATCCACTTTCAACAGACCGGTCTCCTTGTCGTAACCACCTGCGACGTAATAAGTGGCGACTTTGCCGCCTCCCGAGACGTTCAGGTTGGCTTTCGTATTGACTGTCGCCGAATTAAACAGGGTTTTGTACCAGTCCACATTGGGATAAATCATGGGATTCTCGCCACGCATGGTCGATTGGATTTTTTGTTCGTCATAATAAATTCCCATAAGTGGATTCCGAGTTATGCGCGCTTCGTTATACATTCGCATGTAAGTGATTGCGTCGACATAATCCTGCGTTTTACTTGGCGTTGCAACGTGCGTATCAACACGGGCATTGATTCTCACAGCGCCTTCGGTTCCTGTTTTCGTATTTACCATGATGATACCGTTTGCGCCTCTGGCTCCATAAACCGATGTTGCTGAAGCGTCTTTCAACACCGAAAAACTTTCCACATCATCGGGTTGCAGACGCGCCAAATCGTCGTTAGAGGCTTCGAATCCGTCAATCAAAATCAGCGGGTCGATTTTACCTGTACCGAAGGTTGTAACACCACGTACAAAAAACTGAGCATTATCAGCTCCCGGCTCTCCCGAGGTCTGATACGAGATGATTCCGGGAATCCTGCCGGCGAAAGCGCTGGTGAGGTTCGATGCCGGAACTTTCAGCGAAGATACATTCACTGTTTCAACAGAAGCAATCACCGTGGCTTTTTTCTGAGTGCCGAACGCCACGACGGTAACGTCGTCCAACGATTCCGCTTCTTCTACCATGATGATAACTTTTGTGGTGTTTTCGGCAGTAGCTCTAAGCTCCTGCGTCACAAACCCCACAACTTTAAATTCGAGTATGCTGCCTGCCGGAACATTTAATATGGTATAGTCGCCTTCATCGTTGGTGGCTACACCCGTGGTTGTTCCTTTAATTATTACAGCTGTTCCCGGCAACGGATTGCCGTCCGAATCAACAACTTTTCCTTTGAATGTGAGGTTTTGTGCATTTAGATTCACACTCAGGAAAAATAGCGGAAGCAAAAGATAAAAAACTATTGCCCGCCTCTTTTTTAATTCCTTAATTTTAGAATACATAAAATTTCATATTTTAAATTATAATTTTGAATAAAGATGAACATCAAGAATTTCGATTATTTTATTTTTGTCTTCTCGACTGTTCGGTTAAAAATTTATTTTCAAATCACTTTTTGCCTGAGCAAAAGTGTAGCGTCCGCGCTATCAGTAAAACTGTAGCCTCATTTTTTTCAGTTGTCTAACTGTTACGATGTGTCTATTCTTGGTCTCATAATTTTAAATGTTTATACATAGTTATTTGTTTATTGTTTGAATTTCACGTGATTTGAATTTTCGATATATGTGACAGGATATGTGAATTTTAACCGGATATGCCGAGACCGGATATGCCGAAAAATTCGCTTTCCGATTTTTTGAACTATTATGGTAAAATATCCGCGACTTGAGATTTGTCGTTTTGCGTGAACGCAAGAAATTAGTCTCTCTCTCTCTCTCTCTCTCTCTCTCTCTCTCTCTCTCTCTGCAAAAATCGTGCCAAAGTGTATGAAAATACCTCTTATTTGAAGATTTTCTTCAAATTTTTCGAGATTTATATTAGAACCAATACTCCACATAATATTTCTATTTTTTCATTACAAATTCCGTCGCAAAAGTAATAATAATTTTTAACATTGATGTATCAAAAATGTCAAAAATATTTAATAATTTAATTTTTTTTTGTTAACGAGAGTAGCTTAGTCTTGAAATACTGTCGTTTAACTATCGGAAAAATATTTCAAATTTTTTCATATTGTTGCGGAAATATCCACTTTG
>JAIRLF010000051.1 GCA_031259655.1 Prevotellaceae bacterium | reverse complement strand
CTCGCCTATCAAAATAAACAATCTCCAATCGGGTCGACACATATATTTTTATACAAAATATACGTTTAATCTTGACCTCGACTGGAAACTTGCGCCTTCGTTTGTTACTCACATGAGCGTGTGGCCTGTTATGCAGTTAGACCTTAATACAATGGCTACGTTTAGAGAAAGATTTTGGTTCGGAGCTTCACTCCGTTCGAGCGACAAGTTTGTGATGGAGAGCTTAGTCGGTATAATTGGATTGTATGTTACCGACTTTTTGGGTTTGGGATATTCGTACGACCTCAGTTTGTCTCCGGTCGGAAAATATACGAGCGGCTCACACGAAATCTCACTCCGTTTCAGAATCGGAAGAGGTGAAGGTTATGGCGGTGTGAAAACACCCCGATTCTTTGAATAAAAAGAATTCATAACACTGTTTTTTTAAAAGATTAAAGGGTAAGGTTGTTCAATTTTTTTTGAACAACCTTTTTGTTATAGTGTCATGTCTGCCAAATATTGTTGTATTGTCGTCATCGTTTTGCTCCGAAACCCAAGAACCAAATTGTCGCAAACCCGCCTTTTCCGTCATTGCGAATTATCGTTTCGTACCTCAACTAAGAGCGGAATGACGCTATTGGCAAGCCACCACAAACAATCCACATCATTATAAAAACCTACAAAGCACAAAAATTGGCTAAACAACTCGGTTATGAAGTGTCCAAAATCGCCTCTTAATGTGATAGTTGAGAAAAGCGTCATTATAAGGAGCGCAGCGACGAAGCAATCCAGAGTTAGTTTCGTATTTTCCGGATTGCTTCGGGCTGCGCCCTCGCAATGACGATGCGACAATTTGAAATAGACCCATGATTGCTATTTTTAGCAAAATTGTAATTACTTTGTATCTTTGTGCCGGAAATTTTTTTGATTTGGATAATAACAGTATTGGATAAGGTGCAATATTACATATAAATAGACTATGAGTTATACATTTTTAGATTTCTTGAAACTGCTTGGTTCGTTGGGTATGTTTCTATATGGCATGAAGATTATGAGTGAAGGGCTGCAAAAAATTGCGGGCAATAAACTCAGAAGCATTCTGTCTGCCATGACGGCAAACCGTTTTATGGGGATTTTTACGGGTGTGTTGATAACAGCTATGATTCAATCTTCGTCGGCGACGACGGTGATGGTTGTCAGTTTTGTGAATGCGAAAATTCTCTCTTTGGCTCAATCTATCAGTGTGATAATGGGCGCAAATATCGGAACTACCGTCACAGCCTGGATTATTTCGCTTTTCGGATTTAAGATAGATATCGCCGTAATGGTGTTACCTTTAATCGGTTTTGCCATTCCGCTGATGTTTTCGAAGCGCAACCGCAATCAATCGTTAGCAGAGTTTATCATGGGTTTTGCCTTTATATTCATGGGGTTGGAGTTCCTGAAAGCCAATGTTCCCGATGTACAGAGCAATCCCAATATGCTTGCCTTTTTACGGAATTATTCCGATATGGGATACGCGTCGATACTGTTGTTTGTCGTTATCGGCTCGATATTGACTATTGTAGTGCAATCGTCGAGCGCTACGGTTGCTATCACCTTAGTAATGTGCAGTCAGGGATGGATTTCGTTCGAAATAGCATGCGCTACCATTCTCGGCGAGAACATAGGAACGACCATAACGGCAAATCTCGCAGCCTTTTCGGCGAATGTATCGGCGAAAAGGGCGGCGTTTGCGCATTTCATGTTCAACGTATTCGGTGTTATATGGACTTTGCTTTTGTTTTACCCGTTCACAAGAATGATTGCATCTATAGTATCAGATATCGGACCGGGCGACCCTCATCTGCTTGCGAAGTTTTTGGCGAATCTAAGTCCCGACACAATATCGGCTATCAACTCCGGAGGAAACCTGTCGCCGGAACTTGGGGCTTTGCGAACGGAATATATTGGATTACAGACGGCTATTTCTTATTCGCTTTCGTTGTTCCATTCCACATTCAATATAATCAACGTTACGTTAATGATTTGGTTTGTCAATGTTTATGTAAAAATATGCACAAAACTTATCAAAAGCAAGAAACCGGACGAAGAGTTTCAACTCAAACATATTTCGGCAGGTATATTGTCGACCGCGGAACTGTCGATATTACAGGCAAAAAGAGAAACTCTGGTGTATGCCGAACGGATGAAGCGCATGTTGGATATGTGCCGAGATTTGTATTACGAAAAGAACGAAAAGAATTTTCTTAAAATTTTCGGACGAATAGAGAAATACGAAAATATCAGCGACAGAATGGAAGTCGAAATAGGAAATTATCTCCGGCAGGTTTCCGAAGGTCGTTTGAGCGCTGCAAGTAAGGAAGTTATCAGAGACATTCTGCGCGGCATAACAGAAATCGAAAGCGTTGGCGACTCGATGTACAATATGGCGCGAACCATAAACCGGAGAAATGAAAATCACGAAGGTTTTACTCCCGAACTCGACGAACATGTCGAAACTATGTTCGAACTGATTAACAAGGCGCTCGACAGAATGCTCGAAGTGCTGAATATCGAAACGCCTCAAAAATCGGATATGGATATATCTTTCAACCTCGAAAACGAAATCAACACCTTGCGCAATAAACTCAAAATGCATAACATCGAGGACGTCAACTCTCAAAAATACGACTACACTGTGGGCGTTATATATATGGACCTCATCGCCGAATGTGAGAAATTAGGCGATTATGTCGTTAACGTTGTTGAAGCATGGTGTAATATAGCGCAACCAATTAATTAACGTAGAAAGATATGTCCGACGATTTGCTGTACAGGATTGCTTTGACAATGATTCCGGGAGTAGGAGGTATTACTGCGAAAAAACTCATGGCGGCTTTTGGTTCGCCGCAGGCGGTTTTTGATGCTCCATCCTCAAAACTCGGAAGTATTTTAAACGCAAATTCAAAGAACCTCGACAAACGCAAAATCCTGAAACAGGCAGAGAAGGAACTCGCGTTTATTAACTCTAACAATATCAAAGCGCTTTTCTATACCGACGACGATTATCCGCGTAGACTGAATCAGTGCGAGGATGCTCCTGCCATTCTTTTTGTGAAAGGAACGACGAACTTTAACAATCCGAAAATAATCAGCATTGTCGGGACACGCAATGCGTCGAACTACGGACTGTCGTTGTGCAGAAAAATTGTTGCCGAAATTGTCGAAAAAGGTTACAAACCTGTTATAATAAGCGGTCTGGCATACGGAATTGACGTGTGCGCTCATACTGCGGCTCTGTCCGGCGGTTTGGATACTGTCGCAGTCATGGGGACGCCTTTGAATAAAATATATCCGGCGCCGCACGAAAATATTGCCCGTCAGATAGAAAAACAGGGCGCGCTGGTTTCTGAATTTGCTACCTGCACAACTGTCGCTCCGGGGAATTTTGTCAGCAGAAACAGGATAATCGCCGGTCTGGCTGACGTTACGATAATTGTGGAATCGTCGAAAAAAGGCGGCGCCCTGTTGACGGCTAATCTCGCAAATTCTTACCACAGAGAAGTTATGGCTTTTCCGGGCAGAGTCGGCGACGAACATTCGCAGGGATGCAATAACCTGATAAAGTCAAACAAAGCCGCATTGCTCGAATCGGTGAACGATTTGGAATATCTGATGAATTGGTCGGCAAAACCGAAAGTCCTCCAAAAACAAATTGAGTTTGTAAACCTGACCGAACCCGAACAGGAAATATTAAACCTTTTGAAAAATAGAGACTCGGAATCGATCGATATTATTTCTACGGAAACAGGGATTCCGCTCCCCGAATTGTCCGTTTTTTTGTTGAATATGGAATTTGCCGAAATTATAACGGTATTGCCCGGAAATCGATACGCGATTAAATTGGAGTTAAAAACTAAGAGTTAAGAGTTAAGAGTTGGCTGACGCGCTCTTAAAAAGTTAAAAACTAAGAGTTAAGAGTTAAGAGTTGGCTGACGCGCTCTTAAAAAGTTAAAAACTAAGAG
>JAIRLF010000032.1 GCA_031259655.1 Prevotellaceae bacterium | reverse complement strand
GCGGTTGAATGTTTTGCTAATTTTAATGCCTGCAATCTGTTTTTTTGCTAATTTTGCGGCGAGTATAAACGAAATAAAACGGTTTATGAAAATTTTAATTATCGAAGACGAATATACATTGCTGAAAGCCATCGAAGAATTTTTGCTGGTTGAAAAATATGTCGTAGAAAAAGCCGTCGACTATCATTCTGCGACAGAAAAGGTCATGCTGTACGAATACGATTGCATTCTGCTGGATATTTCTCTGCCCGGCGGCAGCGGGCTGCAAATCCTGCGTGAAATGAAAAAGGAAAACCGGACGGGCAATGTCATTATCATATCGGCAAAAAACTCTTTCGACGACAAAATACTGGGGCTGGATTCGGGCGCAGACGATTATTTAACAAAGCCTTTTCACCTGCCGGAACTACATGCTCGGATTAAAGCCGTGCTGAGACGCAAACAGCAGGACGGAAAACAAACAGCGACAATAGGCAATGCCGAAATAGACTTCGCTCAGCGACAAGTGCGCGTCGGCGCTAATCTGCTGAAATTAAACCGTAAGGAATTTGACGTGCTCGCCTTTTTCATCGCCAACAAAAATCGTCTGATTACCAAAGACACTCTGGCTGAACATGTCTGGGGCGACAATTTCGACATGGTCGACAATTTTGATTTCGTCTATTCGCAGGTCAAAAACCTGCGCAAAAAACTGAAAGACGGAAATTCGGATATCGTAATAGAAAACGTGTATGGCATCGGTTACAAATTGACGGTATGAAACTCATCGATTATTTAATTTCCCGTATCACGCTGTTTTTTACGGCAATCATGCTGCTCTGGGCGGCTGTTTATTTCCTTTTGCAGATGAAAGAAATCCACGACGGTATCGACGAAGGACTGACCAATCTCAAACAGGAATTTATCGCCAAAGCCAATATAACTCCCGGATTTGTCGATGTCCTGAAAACCTGCTCTCCGCCGAATTTCGTTATTAAGGAAATCACAACAGAAGACGCTAAAACGGTTGTCGAAAATTTCACAACCGCCACCGTATATTTTCCCACCGAACTCGAAAAGGAAGAAGTGCGTATGCTAACCACCGCTTTCCGCTGCGAACAGAACGGGAAATATTATCAACTGCAATTTTTTATTTCTACCGTCGAAAGCGACGACCTGATAGAAAACACTCTCTATCTTTTGCTGGGACTGTGGATTGCGCTGTCGCTGACTATGTTCGTTGTCAGCAAAATCATTGTTACGAAAACCAACAAACCGTTCTACCTGCTGCTGGACGAACTGAAAAGATTTCATCCCGACAACAACCGGATGATTGACTTTCCTCCTGCCAAAATTCGGGAATACATCCAACTGAACAACACCGTAAAAGAACTGCTCGAAAGAAACATGCACGTCTTTGCCGAACAGAAAATGTTTATCGAAAATACTTCGCACGAACTGCAAACTCCGCTTGCTATCGTCGTTGCCAAACTGGAAAACCTGCTCGAAAAATACCGCGATAACGAAACATACGTGCAGGAACTGGCAGGCATACTGAACGTCCTGAACCGAATGAAACGGTTAAACAGTAACCTGTTGCTGCTCTCCAAAATAAAAAACAGGCAGTTTGCCGACAACCGGACGGTGAACTTGCGGGAAACGCTGGAAAGGGTTATCGTCGAGTTCGAAGACCTCGCCGCATACAGACAAATCAGGGTCGAACAGAAAGGCAATGCCTCGCCCGTTCTTCAAATAAATGAAGACCTTGCGCATATTCTTTTTACCAATCTCGTAAAAAACGCCATCGTCCACAACGAGCCGAACGGGAAAATCAGCGTCCGTTACGCCCCCGACGCAATTACAATTGCCAACACCGGAAACAAAACTGCCGCCAAGATGTTCGAGCGTTATCAGACCGGCGCAAACGACGAAAAATCATCAGGTTTGGGGCTTTCTATCGTCAAAACTATCGCCGAACTGTATCAGATAAAAGTCGATTACTGCTACGAAGGAGAAATGCACATCTTTAAACTGGCAACGAACGGTAATGAGAATTAATTTTCACAAAATCACTGTTGCTTTTTTATATAAATCGGGGAAGCAATTTTGACGCAAACGAAATTTTGTACCGTGATTATGTCCTGTTCGAGCATCAAAATCGACCAGAATATTGCCGTTTTCAAGTTCTTTTAAAAATCCTTCAAAAGAAAATTTTTGTAACATTGTTACTTTTGAATATCTGTAAAGTTCTTTTCCGTTCTCTTTCTTGACTTCGGCTTGCACATAAAAACAATTTAAAAGTTTTGTGCCTGCTTTACTTGCTAAATCATCGAAACCCCAATATGGCTGCGGGTTCAACTCTTCCAACCCGACTTTTGTTTCAACACTTCTTAGCCAGTCTTCATGAATGTCGGCGACTTTTGAATAATTAAACGAAATTAAAACTTTACGGTTTTCACGATCAATTTTAACCATAAATCCTCTGTCGCTTGCCGAATTACCGTGAATAGTTTGCCTGAAACTCATTTCATCGTCAGGATATTTTTTACCTGCTTCCTGATGTCGCCAGCCATAATTTGACAACAAAATCTGTGGAACAAATTTTATAGCTCGTGGCGAGGGTTCAATATGAAACAAAGTCGTAAGCGCAGAAGTCTCTAAACGTTGTGTTTTGAGTTCCCATTCTGCAGCATTCGGAATAGGTAAATTATTTTCTTCAATACCTAACAAATCTTCAAGTGTGTTCCCGATACCACCTGTATTGCCTTTTCGTGCGTTTTCAATCCATCCCATTTGTGCAATTTTTTTGAACTCGTTAATGAGAATCTCTTTTGTGTATAATTTTATTTTTTCAATTGAATAAATCGGGCATTTTGAATTTCAATAATTCGCTCCGTGTTTTGTTTTTATTAATTCTGTCTTCCGCCATTTTGCAGTAATCCGGCGAAAGTTCAATTCCGATATACTTTCTTTTTAAACCCATTGCTACAACTGCGGTAGTGCCACTTCCCATAAACGGGTCTAAAATGATTTGTGCATTTGTAGAACTGATAATTCTGTCAATCAAAGCAACCGGAAACGGTGCAGGGTGTCCGTTCTTCATTTCCTGTGTAAATTCCCATACATCACCGACTGCATTTGATTTTGGAACAAGTTTGAAATCCGGTTTTGCAATTATGTAAATTACTTCATAAGTTGGTAAAAAATAACCGGGATTAAAATTTATTCCTCCTTTTCGCCGCCAAATAATAATTTGTCGAACAGGAAAACCGCTCACGATGTCCTGCCTGTCCTGCAATAACCCGTCTTGAACACGCCATTTGTGGTTATAAAAAATGGCGCCGTCATTTTTTATTAACCTGAACATTTCACTCAAACAGTCACGTTGCCATTTTACGTATTTATCGTGTGGCATATTGTCGTCGTAATGACTGTAGCCGTTTACCAGTGCGGCGCCTGCCCATTTTCCGCCTCTGCCGTCTTTCATGCCGTTGCCTGTAGAATTTTTGAGATTATAGGGCGGAGAGGTTACAACTAAATCAATAGAGCTGTTTGGCATTTCTTTCATAACTGTCAAACAATCGTCATTAATTATCCTGTTTAAGTAACTGTCTATCATTTTTATTTGTACTTATAATTTTCGAGACGTAAAAGTACGCGAAATTTTTCACATGCACAGACGGATAATCTGAATGGGTGCATTTCAAATTGTCGCTTCTTCAGACGGGACACATTTGACCGTTCGGTCAAATGGTCTTTGACCGTTCAGTCAAATGGTCTTTGGCCGTTCGGTCAAATGGTCTTTGACTGTTCGGTCAAATGGTCTTTGACTGTTCGGTCAAATGTGTACAGTCCGAAGAGGCGACAATTTGAAATACACCCTATGCCCGACAGTTATTTGTTTTTTTGAATTAAATTCCCTCAGCAAAACACAAGTCTGTCGGCGGTTGTTGATTTTCTTATATTATTTTTTCCTGATATTTTCTAAGGCTCTTTTATATAGCAGTACAATTAGAGGGTCGTCCTTTGCTTTGGGGTGTTTTTGAAATAATTGAGGAAATTGACTGTATACCAGATTGGATTTAAATTTTCCTACTTCTTCTGCTGTAATTTTTGACAGGATTGACCCTATTGAACTTGGACTGATATTTTTCTGATAATGCAGAATAAGCATATATACTTTATCCTTATCTTTATCTTTTTTATTATCAGGTCGCATGTATTTGAATATATCGTATCCTGTGAAATTTTTCGAGTATTTTTCAATAAACTTGTCACATACGTTCTTGACATTGGCGGCGTTTTTCATATTAACAGTCAAATTTTCTATCTCGCAGATATCTTTTTGTATCTCTGCTGTCAGATTAATTTCGGTGAAATCGATTATTTTTTTGCCAAGAAGTTCTGCAAAGTTTTTAAATTGAAAATGAAGTAAATCGATTAAGTTCATTAACTCGTCAAATGACGAATCGTCTTTGTTTTTAGGAGATTTCAAAGCTTTTTTTATTTCGTTGTCATTACATGCTTCAAGTGTTTCTGTGATTGAGTGTATCAATTCAGTGATTTTGTTTTCCTTTTCCTGATTTTCCTGATTTTGACTGTCGACTGTCTGTTTCAAAGTTGCGATTTTCCGATTATTTTCGTTGACAAGGTTTTGTAGTTGAATTATGCAGTCGTATGCCTGTTTGACAAGTTTTTTCAATATCATGTAAGATGATGAAATACTGTCGGGCATTTCGTGTTCTTCGATTTTTTGGACTGCGTCTTTCAGACGGGATATTAATTCTTTATTTTCGTTGATAATCTCATGTCTCGTAATATATTTGCTTTGAATAGACAATCGTAACAGGTTCAAATCTTCTTCCGATTTTTTGAGCGCTGCAATATTGTTCCGGAGTTTGAATATCCTGTCCTGATTTTTTTGTATGTTGAGAAGGTTGATTTTTATCCTGTTATTGTTGTCATGCAAGTCCTGCTGGTTCTCTAGTCTTACTTTATTTAATATTTCATGTTCGTTGTTTTTGACTGTTGTCGACATGTTTTCAATTTGCTTTGTTATATTTTTCCGGATATTCCGCCAGACAGGAGTAGATACTGCCAATAGAAACAGTAATATGAACAGCGCTATCTTGACTGCCGTTTTCGGTGAAATGGAGTTTTGGAGAATATCGACGGATTCTATTGATTTTCCGTTATATTTATACAGTCCTGTTCGTGATCCCAGCAGGATGTTTTCCTTTCCCGTATCCATTCCTGCCGTAATTGCCGGTCTGTTAAAAGATATGTCCAGATGTGACAGGTCGTTCAATTTTATTACGGTATCACTGCAAATCATAGTGCCTATGCCGTGATAGCCGATATAATATTCTTCGCCGTTGAAATTATACAGTGTAGATATGGATTTTGCCTGTTCGTTTGTTGGAAATCTGTCTTTTTCCGATTTATTTGAATAAAAAATTCCTTCTGACGAGAGGAGTAAAAGTTTGTTTGAAGTCGTCGCCATTTTGTGAATGCTGCCGACTTCTTTTCGGCTCTTTCGTTTAATCAGAGAATCTTTGCCTATTTCCAGCAGACCGTGATTCAGTGAGGATATAAACAGTTTTTTGTCTTCATTATCATCTTCCTTGCCACGACAAATATCTGTTACATATAAATCGTTTTCCGGTTTAATATCCATTGTGTACGTATATCGTTTTCCCGATTTGTTTTCAGGATCGTGTATTCGATATAATCTGTAACGCGAGCCGACGTAGAGGTTGTCGTTATCGTGATCGTAAAAAAGACATTTGAAATCACAGCTCAGTGGATCGAGCGAAACTTTGTATGTTTTTTGAAAGGGATTCAGTCGTTTAAAAAGTGACGGTTTCAAGTTTATTGTGTACAGATGTCGTTTGTCGGTAATAAACCAGAGTCGGTTTTTACCGGACGAACACATCTGTATGATATTCTCGCCTCTTTCGAAATCGCCGATAGCGTCTGCCGACACTGCTTTTCCATATTTCGGCAAAAAATATAAACAGTTGTTGTTTGATATGAAATAGCAAATATCGTTGTTGACTGTATGCGCTGCTATGATATGGTTTGATTTTCCTTTTGTATTTTGATGAAGCGCAAGAGAGTAAAGCGTCTTTTCGAGTGCGAAAAACAGAAAATCTTTTCCGAGACACAGATAGTTGTAGTTTTTACTCATTCTTTCCGGCAGGACGAAAGGCGACAGTTTTCCGTTTTTGTCGGAATAATTTATCTGGGTCGCCGTAAATTCCCATTTGCCTGTATATTCGCTTGCGTCGACAATATAAGCGAACAGGTTTTTGGCTGGAATATTCGTCGACCGAAACTTTCGGTCTTTACTTATTTGGTATCTGACAGAATCGGAAGTGGCATACAAAACGCTGTCGTTCGCTATGTACAGGTGCGAAAAATTTTCGTCGATCAATGGTTTTTTATTCTGATATTCTTTATTTTTAGCCAGAATTACCAGTCCCCTGTCCGTAGCGCAGACGACAGAATCGTTCCAGATTTTAACCTGATGTACTCCGAAATGATATACTTTATGACTGTGTGGACGGTATACTGTTGTGAGTGTATCGGGTTCAAATGCGTTGTTTCTTTCGTTTTTATTTAGACGGTATACGCCCGACGAAGTCCCGATATAGAGCGTGCCGTCTTTGTCCATTTCAATATCGTAGGGTGCATAATTAGTTGACGGTTCATACGACGGAACAGCGATTTTATAGGATGTATATGCTGCTATGGCGTTGTTTTTCAACAGAACTTTCACGAGTCCGTGATTCCGGACGCCTAACCAGAGCGTAGTATCCGTTTCCTGAACGATGTCATAAATACGGCTGTTGAATCTGGTTGGAATAATTATTTTGTCACTCATTCTGAAATTAATGCGAACTATATTACCGTTTACCTGTCCTGCCCACAGGATTGAGTCGTTCTCCTGCGAAAATGCAATGCAACTTATCGGAATATTAAAATCCGAAGTTGTGCAGATTAAATCATTATCGTCCTGTCTGTGAAATATACCGGCAAATAAAATACCGGCAATTATGACCGCCACTGCATAAATGTAAATAGATCTCATATTAAAGTGTTTTTTTATAAATGTTTATCAAAAGAATTATGTCGCAAAGTTACATGTTTTTTTATTTATTTCTCATTTAATAGCGTCTTTCCGAAAACGTGTACGACAAGGGCGTATCTGTCGTCTCGACGGTCTTTTCTTTAAGTCTTTATGGATACTCTTATATATTCTTAATTTCCCGTCCCTGAACGAAAAAAAATACATACTGTACTTTCGGAAGTACAATATGTATTCGTGTTAATTCGAGCGATTCGTATTAATTCGCGGACAAAAGATTTTTTCTCACACGAAGGAACAGATACGACCCGAAAATCAGGAGAAGGGACGCGATATGTATATAGCGTTTTGTCAGTGCATCGACTTTAATATCGGCGAAACCCAGACTTTGCGGACGTCCGCCTCTTGCAGCCGGTCTTGTCGTTTCGGATGCACGATTGTCGTTTGTTGCCGGCGGCTGTACGGCATTTTCAT
>JAIRLF010000228.1 GCA_031259655.1 Prevotellaceae bacterium | reverse complement strand
AAAGGAAATCAACTGATTCAGGTTGGAGGTTCTTTCAATTCCGTAATGGCAACACTCACTCCTATTATTGTAGGAATGTTGATTGGCGATGCGGCTAAAGCCAACATAACGGACATATTCCCTTTCATGTATGCGGCAATGGGCGTATTTGCAACCGTTTTCGTAGTTATGTGGCTGGTAAAAATACCGGAACCTCATGCCGAGCAATCATCCGAACCACTTGGTAAACTGATGTCCGGAGCGTTGAAATTCCGTCATTTTATTTTGGGCGCTATTGGTATTTTTGTGTACGTGGGCGTTGAAGTCGGTACTCCCGGCATCTTGAATCTTTTTCTCGTTGACCCGAATATACCGCATCCCCTGAATACGACTACGGCGGGATTTGTAGCTGGTACTTACTGGTTGTTGATGCTGGTAGGACGCTTAATAGGCGCTTCTGTCGGAGGAAAAATATCCAGCAAAGTTATGCTTACCATAACATCGGGCATAGGTTTGATACTTGTGCTTTGCGCTATCTTTTCGTCGAGCGAAACAGAAGTACCTTTGCCGGTATTGAAAAGTATAGAGGGAGTTACTTCGTTTGGTTTCCTCGATGTGCCTGTCAATGCGGCATTTTTGGTACTGATAGGTTTTTGTACTTCCATTATGTGGGGTAGCATTTTCAATCTTGCGGTCGAAGGTCTCGGCAAATATCTGACTGCCGCTTCGGGAATATTCATGGTGTTGGTGTGCGGCGGCGGTATGCTTCCCGCTCTGCAAGGTTGGATTGCTGATATTGCCGGCTATTTGACCAGCTATTGGGTAATCTTCGCAGGTCTGGTTTATCTGTTATATTACGCTCTGATTGGCAGTAAAAACGTGAACAAAGATATTCCGGTAAATTAAACAGTTAACTTATTTAATTTTTTATATTGTTGATATTATATTTATTTACAGGTTGTTTGAAATCTCTTTTTTCAGACAGCCTGTTTTTTTATGGGTAAGTAATTAAAGGTATAACAGTACCTTCCGCAGAGATGATATTTTTTTGCCCGCATGCTTTGGCATACCGTTTGCACGCGGCTCTCGAAAACAAAGATGTCCGCTCCGAAATGGAAAAAGAATGATTATCTCCCCCGCACGCGTCGGGAGAGCCATTGTTTATTAAGGGGTGACGAATGTCGTTTTTCAATTTTCGATTAGAAATTCCATTTCTTTAACAGTCAAAGCATTGTTTACGTCGTATTCGCCTGATTTTGTACGCCGGAGTTTGCAGAGATGTCCTCCGCTTTGCAGAGCGAGACCCAGGTCGCGGGCAAAAGAGCGCACGTATGTACCTTTGCTGCAATTCATTTTGATTTTCGCTATTGGAGCGGTATAATCGAGCAGTTCCAAGTTATAGATTTCGATATTAGCGGGTTTCATTTCCGGGGTTTTGCCTGTTCTTGCGTATTCGTATGCGCGTTTACCGTCAATCAGTTTAGCGGAAAACAAAGGCGGAATCTGTTCCTGTTTTCCCAGAAACGATTGGAGAACAGACTTTATTAAATCTTCGTTGATATGCTCAAAAGGATAACGATTATCTATTTCGGTCTCCAAATCGAACGATGGAGTAGTAGCGCCGAAACAGATGTCGGCAATATACTCTTTTTCGCCGCTTTGGATATTTTCAATACGTTTCGTAGCCTTTCCGATACATACGATTAACAAGCCCGTAGCCAGAGGGTCTAAAGTCCCTGCATGACCGACTTTGATTTTTCTTATCCCTGCTTTGTTTCGCAACAGTGTTTTGATTTTGCGAACCACATCCGTAGACGTCCATGCGTAAGGCTTGTCTATCGACAGAACATAACCCTCGTCGAAATCAATCATCAAACTTTACTTACCAAAAGCATATTTCCATTGATAACCGATTTGACAACAACCGGTTCGCCGGTTTTGAGCGAATCGCCGTCGGTCAAAGCGTCAAATTCGCAAGTAGCTCCATTGATGCTGAGTTGGACTTTTCCGGCTCGCGACCTTTTCTCCGATATCGGGACATACACCACTGCCGTCTTGCCTATGGCGTCTTCGGAACGAATATTTCCGTTTTCGCCAAGTCTGCTCATATAATAGAATATCAGCATGACAACCGTGACCAGCAAAAGTCCGCCAATTGTCGATAACACAACAATCAGGGTTTCGCTTTCTATGTTTCCCGACAAAGATATTCCCGCCCAGCTGAAACCAAGCAGGAAATTTATCAGGTTACGGAACGAAAACAGTTGAAAAGGAGACGGGTCGCCCTCGCTTCCGTTTAATTCCGCTCCGACTCCGTCGTGAGCATCCATTCCCACAAAGGTCATGATTGTTTGGATTATAAATATAATGGAGGATGGTAATGCAATACTCCACAATATTTTCTCCAACACGTTTAAAGACATCCAAAATTCTTCCATATCATTTAAATTTTTAACAACATGGCACAAAAGTACTATTATTATTGCAATAAACCATCCCTTGCGTAAAATAAATTCTACAACAGTAAGTTATTGCATTATTTATCAACAACTTTATTAGTACAAAATTTTTGTTTTTGCTATTAAAAAGCCTTGGTTCGGAACGAAATTTTCCGCTTTAACTGTTCATGGAAATCAAAAATTCTTCATTGCTTGATGTTTTTTGCAGACGAGTTCTCAAAAACTCCATCGCTTCAACAGAATTCATGTCGCTAAGATAGTTACGAAGTATCCATATCCGGTTCATAACGTCTTTGTCTAACAACAAATCTTCGCGTCGAGTGCTTGATAATGTAACGTCTACAGACGGGAACAGTCTGCGATTCGAGAGTTTTCTGTCGAGTTGCAATTCCATATTGCCCGTTCCCTTAAATTCTTCGAAAATCACATCGTCCATTTTGGAGCCTGTGTCGGTCAAAGCAGTTGCGAGTATTGTAAGCGAGCCTCCATTTTCGATATTTCGGGCAGCGCCGAAGAAACGTTTCGGTTTGTGCAAAGCGTTGGCGTCCACACCTCCCGAA
Organism: Prevotellaceae bacterium; assembly: GCA_031259655.1. Taxonomy (GTDB): domain Bacteria; phylum Bacteroidota; class Bacteroidia; order Bacteroidales; family UBA932; genus JAIRLF01. The sequence goes on along the minus strand of JAIRLF010000228.1, from coordinate 631 downwards.
AGAACTTTTCCCGATGCGGGCTGAACGGTGTTAAACGCTCGCGCCAAACGGGTTATCGAATCCAGCAGGATAACGACGTCGTGACCGCATTCTACCAGGCGTTTAGCTTTTTCGAGAACGATATTTGCGACGCGCACATGTCTGTCGGCAGGCTCGTCGAATGTCGAAGCAACAACTTCAGCCTTAACGCTTCGCGCCATATCCGTCACTTCTTCCGGACGTTCGTCTATCAACAGCACAATCATGTAAACTTCGGGATGATTGTCGGCGATAGCATTGGCTATGGATTTCAATAACACTGTCTTACCGGTCTTTGGTTGCGCTACGATAAGACCGCGTTGCCCTTTGCCTATCGGAGTAAACATGTCGACGATACGGACAGAAAGATTGCTATGTCCGTGTCCGACAAGGTTGAACTTTTCGGTCGGGAACAGCGGAGTAAGAAAGTCGAACGGCACTCTGTCGCGGACAAAATCGGGGTTTCTACCGTTGATTTCTATCACTTTCAAAAGAGGGAAATATTTTTCGCCTTCTTTTGGAGGACGCACGATTCCGTTTATTGTATCGCCGGTTTTAAGTCCGAAGAGTTTTATTTGAGATTGAGACACATAGATGTCGTCAGGCGAGTTCA
>JAIRLF010000399.1 GCA_031259655.1 Prevotellaceae bacterium | reverse complement strand
AGTCTGTAATCGAAGGCGATACGAAAGTCTGCAAGGACGGTTCCATAAAATTAGCGGTAAAAAGCGGACTTTCGGGAAGCGATTACCAATGGAAGAAAGAAAACGCCACATTATCCGCCTCAAATACCCTGTCAATATCGAATGTTACCGAAGCCGATGCCGGAGAATACACTTTTTCAATGAAATTCGACGGATGCGATAAGCTGTATACGGAGAATTTTACTGTCGAAGTTGGCGGTCTTCCCGAGCCTAATATTCCGGTTTCGATCGTATATCTTTGTTTAAATTCGGGCGAAACCTCATTAGGTAAATTTGTGTCTGCCACTTCGGATACATACACTTTGATGTGGTACAAAAGCGACGCCTCGCCGATTGGAGCGACTCCGACATTTAACCCCAATCTTGCGGGTACAACAAAATATCTTGTCAGTCAAAAAAGTTCCACATGCGAAAGTTCTAAGGCGGAATTGACTGTTGTGGTCGAAAATCCGCCGGCGCAGATAGGAGCGAATAACGTTATTTTCTGTACATCCGACGATGCAAAACCGCGAATGAGAATTGTCAATGCCGGTAATTTTACCTATAATTTATATACCGCTCATCAGGGCGGGACGAAAATCGGTTCGGGAACAGCCGTAAACGATACTGCTACTATCGAAGTAACTCAGGATTTGGTTGTTGGTAATAATTATTTTATCGAAACACAGAACGCTCACGGTTGTGTTTCGGATTACAGAACCCAAGTTCCGGTAACAATAAAAGAATCGTGGATAATTGGTCCGGAGAAAGTTTGTTTTGGCGATAATCTTTCGTTATCAGCTGATTATTCGGGCGGGCAAATCGTGTGGACAAAGCCGGATAAATCTACTGATGTAAGCGCAACATTGAGCGTCGACAACATGAAATTTGAAGATGCCGGCGTTTACAGTCTGTATATCAAGGAACCGGGTTTAGGCTGTACAATGAGAGACGAAATACGTGTGACGGTGGTTCGACCCGAACCTCCTACAGTAGATAACATTTCGTACAGATATATCGAAAATGCAACCGCGGCGCCTATGACCGCTACGCCGAAAACAGGTTTCACTCTGAAATGGTATAACTCCGAAAACACGCTCCTTTCGGGACAGTCGCCCGTCCCTGCGACCAATAAAACAGGCGCGTTTAAATACTATGTTTCTCAGGATTCGCTTGGTTGCGAAAGCCCTGTGGTGGAGGTTACGGTCATTGTCGGCACAGTTCCTTCGGCAGTTCCTGCTTCCGACATAAACGTCTGTATAGCAGAAAAGCCAACCGTGCAAATCAAAAATACCATCAAAGATTACACATATACCGTTTATTATAAAAACGAGGTCGTTGCCGAAGGGAAAGGAAACGGCGCATCAATATCGTTGCCGTCAAAGGTTTCGATTTTGGAAAATGCAGAACTTGGCGTTACCGTATCCGACCTCTACAATGTAAGTTCGGAACTCACGAAAGTAAATCTGATTTCGGTCAATAATCTGATTGATTCGCAAAACTCCACATCTTCGGTTTGTGATGGCGCAACAGGTAAACTGACCGCAGTCGATATAACCGGCGCCATTTATGAGTGGACAACTCCGACAGGCGCATTCGCAGAGCAGTCGCTTACTATCACTAATGCAAGTACGGCTGACGCAGGAACATACACCCTTGCCGTTACTGCCTCCGGATGTCCGGTGGCAAAACAAACGATTGAATTAAAGGTCGAAAAACCGGCGAAACCTTCCACAACAAAACAGGTGTATTATTGCAAAGGCGATGTAGCCGACGTATTGACGGCAACAGCTTTGTCGGGATATAAACTCGTGTGGTTCGACGAATCGCATACGCAACTTCCTGACGCACCGAGACCAAATGTTTCCGATGTCGGGTCTTCGATATATTATGTGATGCAAGTATCGGTATCCGACGAAAATTGTTCGAGCGACCGTGAAGAAATCACTGTCGTTGTTGAAGACCGACCCGAACCGGTGGTCTTAGCTCCTGTAAATGTTTGCTCTATACAGGATAACACTCAACCGTTATCGGTTCGCATACCAACTTCGTCGGAAGGATATATCTACAGCCTTTATTCGCAACCGACCGAGGGCTCGCTCGCAGGACGCGCCGTGAGCGCAGGCGACGGGTTGCCTGTGGATATCGCTGTTAAAGACGGCGACGTAAGTTCAAACACAGTTTATTATCTCGAAATAACAAATCAGGGCGGATGTACCTCGGAAAGAACTCCGGTAGAGATAACCGTAACCGAAATCAGTTTGTCGCCCGACGAATTGCTCCCGTATCAGGTTGGCGAATTTTATTCGCAAAGGTTGACAACAAACGCGCCAAATCCGTTATACGAAATCGTTGCGGGATATTTGCCATTAGGGTTTACATTGTCTTCGACGGGAGATATTTCGGGAACAGCTTCCGAATTTGCCGACCCCTCGGAGTTTACTGTCGAAGTGACAAGCAGTTTGGGCTGTTCGGTGAAAAAAGAATATTCGTTGAAAAGCGAAATACTTGTGTCGAAGATGTTTTCTCCGAACGGAGACGGTATTAACGATATATTTATGAAAGGTTACAAGATGACCATATTCGACCGTCTCGGACGTAAACTGTTCAGCGGCGACGACGGTTGGGATGGAACATATCATGGAAAAGTAGTGCCGGAAGACGTTTATTATTACATAATTTATTATAAGGATAAAGATGGAACGGAAAGACGGGTTACAAGTTACGTCACTTTAATTAAAATGATGTAAAAATTGATAGAGAATTGAGGTTGTGTTAAAAAAAATGAAGTGAATTATACAAAGAACATTAAATATCTGTTATTTATTGCAGCGTTATCAATAAATGCAGTCGGCATTGCACAGAACGATTTCGATTTAACGCAGAAATGGTTTAACGAAACGCTTTATAATCCGGCGTCTGCGGGAAATAATTTTTCGACCGGAGTGTTTTTACATACTCAACAGTTATGGGGCTTTTCCGGCGCGCCTTCAACTCATGCCGGGACGGTCGACACGTATATCGAAGATTTGAGGTCGGGAGTAGGATTGACCTTTGCCGCCGACAAATACGGTTCGATAAGCAGTTACAACGCTCGCTTTGCGTATGCGTTCTATATTCCTGTCGGCGAAAAAGCCGTCTTGTCGTTAGGACTGTCGGGCGGTATCTTGGCGCGAAGCCGAAGGGTTACCGGAAGCGGTTCCGAAAACCCCGACGACCCCTCATTGGCTTATGGAAATGTCTCCGAATATTCGCCGGATTTCGATTTCGGATTCGAATTTAAGGGACCGTTCAAACTCGGCGCATCTATTAGACATCTTGCCGCTCAATCGCCACAATACAATCTGCCGAGACATTCGATAAATATCTGGGCTTATTTGTCCTCGCGATTCAACGTTTCGGAATTGTTGAGCCTCGAACCAATGATTGCGATGCAGAAAAACGAACTGTCGTACTACGCGGAAGCAGGCGCTTTAATGTATTTTCTGAAAACCGAAAGACGAAATACATACAGCGACCGATTCTGGATAGGAGCATTATATCGTACAGAAAATAGTTTTGCCATACTTGCCGGCATAAACCTTACGCCGAAAATCCGTCTGGGATATTCGTTCGACTACGCTATCGGCGGTTTCTCGTCTATCGCTAAAGGCGGCAAACACGAACTGTTCCTCTCTTTCTACTTGAACCGTATTTTCTACAAGGACGAAACTTGTCCCGCATACAGAAAAGTTAAGTACTAAGAGTCAAGAACTAAGTCCCACATCACCAGAGGCGCAGCCCTCAAAAAATAACTGCTGTCGTGTCAACGCTTGGTCGTCATTGTCCGATAGAGACGCAAAATATTGCGTCTCATCGACGACATTTTCAATGACGCCTTCGACAACCCACACAACAACACAATCTATGCCGAGACATTACATGAAATGCAGGGTCTCGGTAGGGTTATTTTTTCGTGGTGCAAAGTCATTTTTTCGTGGTGCAAAGTCATTTTTTCGTGGTGCAGAGTCATTTTTTCGTGGTGCAAAGTCATTTTTTCGTGGTGCAGAGTCATTTTTTCGTGGTGCAAAGTCATTTTTTCGTGGTGCAAAGTCATTTTTTCGTGGTGCAGAGTCATTTTTTCGGATCAGAATTTTCAGAATTTTAGAATTAAACAGAATGGCTGAGTGATTTTTTCGTGGCGTCGAATG
>JAIRLF010000366.1 GCA_031259655.1 Prevotellaceae bacterium | reverse complement strand
GGCGGAGTAACGGGTAAATCGAACCCTCATGTTTTAAGACACACATTTGCAACGCATATCTTAAATAACGGAGCAGACCTGAACAGTGTAAAAGAACTGTTAGGGCATGCAAGTTTGGCGGCAACGCAAATATATACGCACAATACTTTTGAAAAGTTAAAATTTATTCATAATAAGGCGCATCCACGCGCTAAGGTTAAACAATTAAAAAATTGAAGCCATGAACTTAAATGTACAATCCATCAGATTTGATGCAGACAAAAAACTCATTGAGTTTATCGAAAAAAAGATTTCGAAATTAGAGAAATTCTTTGAAGGAATCGTTGGGGCAGACGTTTATCTGAGATTAAACAGTCAGCCTGTTGAAAACAAAAAGGTCGAAGTTCGCCTCAAAATTCCCGGCTACGACATATTCGCCGAACGGGAATCGCGAAGCTTTGAGGAAGCGACCGACTTATGTATTGATGCGCTTAAAGCGCAACTTACAAAAGCAAAAGAAAAAATGAGAGCATAATTAATTTGTTTTGTTAGACGTTCGAAATCCTTCAAAGGTGAGTTCCTTTGGAGGATTTTTTTGAAAAAAATATGAATTATAGAAATATGGAAGTAACTGTTGTTAAAATAGGCGGCAATGTCATCGACAATCCGGACGATTTGACTTTGTTCCTGAAAAAATTTGCGGCTCTGCCGGCGGCTAATAAAATATTGATACACGGCGGCGGTAAACTCGCAACTAAACTTGCCGCCAAACTCGACGTCCCGACGAAAATGATTGACGGCAGACGCGTAACCGATTCGCAAACAATCGAAATCGTTACTATGGTATATGCCGGATTGATAAATAAGAGTATCACGGCGCAACTTCAATCGTCGGGATGCGACGCCGTCGGGTTTTCGGGCGCCGACGCCGGAATAATCACGGCTGTGAAACGTCTCCCTTATCCTGTCGACTTTGGCTTTGTCGGCGATATACCCGACGACGGCGTCAATTCGACACGATTAACGGCGTTCCTCAACATGGGGCTTGTACCTGTATTTTGCTCAATCACGGCAGATAAACAGGGCGTACTGCTGAATTGTAACGCCGACACTATCGCCCAATCCGTCGCTACAGCGCTGTCGTCTGCCGGCGCTCGCGTGAAGCTGATTTACTGTTTCGAAAAACAGGGACTGTTAGCCGACGTCAACGACGACAATTCGGTCATACCCCTGATTACCGCCGATAACTGCGAAAAACTCAAAGCCGAAGGAGTAATCTCCGCCGGCATGCTCCCGAAAATCGACAACGCTTTCAAAGCGCTGAACACAGGCGTCGAAGAGGTTATCGTCAAATCGTATCTTGATTTGGATGATAACGATAAGGGGACAAGGATTAGTCGGAAATCGTAACTTGTTTATTTCAACGAATTACAAATTTCGCGATTCGCCTGTTTCACGCGCTCTTCTTCCACTTTTATAACCTTGCGGTCGTATGTTATCAGTCCGTTTACTTCGTTTTCGACGTCAGTGGTCTGAGTATAGACTGCCGCCGAATATCCACGGCTGACGGTTTCCTTCAATTGACCGGTAAATTTGATATACTCGTCGGTAACTTCCTTAGACGTCTTAAATTGAACATATCCCCAGTTCCTGTCCGGTAGCCATAAATGTCCTTCGATGGCAAGACCGATACCGCCATATTCGCCAAGTACGTTTACTTTTTTTGTATTAAGCAAAGTTATTATCGGATTGGGATAATGATGTATGTCAAGTATATCTCCTGCGTCAAGATAGTGGTTTCCACCGCTGGCGGGATTGACAAGGCGCGAGGGGTCGTAGTTTTTCGTCCATGCCGCGATTTCGACACTCTTGAACTGTCCCCATGCCTCGTTGAATGGCACCCATACGACTATGCAGGGATTGGGTTTCAGCAAATCTATGATTTCTTTCCATTCTTGCCGGAAGTTTGATTCGGATTCGGGAGAACGAACAGCTTCCTGCCCGTCAAAAAATTGATGCATTTGCCAACGGGGAGAGTTTCCTCCGCTCGGCATATCCTGCCACACAAGTATCCCAACGCGGTCGCAATGCGTGTACCAGCGTGCAGGCTCTACTTTGACATGTTTGCGTATCATATTAAAGCCTAAATCCTTTGTCTTTCGAACATCGTAGAGCAGAGCCTCGTCGGTGGGAGCGGTATATAACCCGTCGGGCCACCATCCCTGGTCTAAGGGTCCAAACTGGAAATAATCTTCGTTGTTCAATTGCATACGCAAGATTCCCTTTTTGTCGGGTTTGACGGAAATTTTCCGCATTGCCGCATAACCGGCGACCTTGTCTTGCAATTTTCCGTTTTCGTACAGGTTTGTCTCCAAGTCGTAGAGAAAAGGTGTTTCCGGCGACCAGAGTTTCATATCCTGTATCGGGATATTGATTTGCTGACCTGCGGCGGCTTTTGCTGTGGCAACAATTCGACCGCCGTCTTTGACCAAAACTTCCACCATGTCGCCGAGCGAAGCGTTTGCCGTGCATACATCGACCGACAGCTGCCGGGCGTCGATATTCGCCGTCGGAACTACTGCGGCAATGTGCTTTTTGGCTACCGGCTCAATCCAAACCGTTTGCCATATCCCCGAAACGGGCGTGTACCAAATGCCTTCGGGTTTGTTTGTCTGCTTGCCGCGCGGTTGATAACCATCGTTCGTAGGGTCCCAGACTTTGACGACGAGTTTTTGTTCGCCCTGTTTCAGCCATGGCGTGACGTCGAACGAAAACGGAGTGTACCCACCCTGATGCGTCCCTACTTTGACGTCGTTCACAAAGACTTCGGTTTTCCAGTCCACCGCCCCGAAATGCAAAAGCACCGATTTGCCTTTCCATGCCGCAGGCACTGTAAATGTGCGTTTATACCACAACTCGTTTTCTTTCCCGAGCCGCTTTTCTACTCCCGACAGGTTCGATTCGATGGCAAAAGGTACGAGAATCTTACCGTCGAACTTATCGGGTTCGGCAGCGCCAACCGGCAATACGGCATAATCCCATAAACCGTTAAGATTCGCCCACTGTGCGCGTTCCATTGTCGGACGCGGATACTCCGGCAATACATTCGACGGATTAACTTCTTCCGCCCATTTTGTGCGTATTTTGTCTTTCGACGGATTCCATTGCGAATAACCTGCAACAGTTACCATGATAAATACTGCTGTAATTAAAATTTTTTTAATCATAAATATACTGTTTTAAAGACATTAATAAGAAAATATTTCTCTTAATTCGGATACAAAATTACATGAAAACTTCGAATTTCCAAGTGCGTAAAGGCGAAATCTTTTTTTGAGGCGCGATGAACTGTTACCCGAATATTGTCGCATTTCGTCATTGCGACTGCGAGGAACAAAGCCGGAAGCAATCTCAGATTTCCTGACCTCAAGGAAATAGGAGTGTCACCCAAAACGGGAAAAAAACCATATTTGATACAAATATCAACATTAAAGCAAAGAAAAGACCAAAGTCAAATTAGAAGCAGGGAA
>JAIRLF010000363.1 GCA_031259655.1 Prevotellaceae bacterium | reverse complement strand
ATAATACCGTGCATTATACTAAATTCACTATTTTTGGTGATATTTCATCTGACATGATTTGCTCTCAATATCTATACGTTACAACATGATGGGATATCTTATCTGCGGATTTAAGGAATAAATAATAACAGTTAAATAATAACAGTAAATTAAAAACAGTAAATTAAAACAGTTAAATAATGAAAGAGTTAAAACCAAAATTTATGCTTACCCGCGTATATGACGACGGGTTGCAGGACAAACCGGAGATTGCTCCCTTATCGAAAGCTATCGAAGCCAAAATGAACCGGCGCGGATTCTTTAAGACAGGACTGACCGCCGCTACAGCAATAATGTTGCTGGAAGGATGTGAAAAGGACATTGAAATCCCTAAACTCAACCAGGGCTGCAATGTTTTACATGCCCACAAAGACGATATCTTAGCGCTGGCTATTAGTCAGGACGGAACACGGCTGTTTTCAGGAAGTATTGATGGGACTATAAAAATGTGGAGCTTGCCGGAAGGAGCATTTATTCAAACATTGTACGGATATAGCGTATGTTCGTTAGCAGTCAGTCCCGACGGAACACAACTGTTTTCGGGACACGGTGATAAGACCATAAAAATATGGAGCTTGCCGGAAGGTACACTTATCGGGACATTGACCGGACATTTCGGCAGCGTATATTCGTTGGCAGTCAGTCCCGATGGAACACAACTGTTTTCAGGAAGCAGTGACAGTACCATAAAAATATGGAACTTGCCGGAAGGTACATTGATCGGGACATTGTCCGGACATTCCGGCGATGTATATTCGTTAGCAGTCAGTCCCGACGGAACACAACTGTTTTCGGGAAGTAAGGATAATACCATAATAATATGGAATTTGCCTGAAGGTATGCCGCTAAAGGCATTGACAGGATATTCAGCATATCTGTTAGCTATCAGTCCCGACGGGAAATGGCTGTTTGCAGGCGACAATGTCAATCTTCTCTATAAGATAGAATTACCGGATGGAATTGTAGCAGAAAGCAGGAAAACAAACAAATCGTCTATTGAAAAATTGGCTGTCTCTTCCGATGCGCAATGGTTAATTTCATTTGGAGATGAGCACATTCAGCTATGGAGTCTTCCCGACTTTGTGTTGGAAGAAGATATTTCAGTTGATTCAGACAATGTCAACTTAGTTTTCAGCGCCGACAGTCAATTGCTTGTTACCAGCATTGATACACATATTCGATTCATGAAATTGCCCGATCTCACCGTTGATAAATGTTTAATGGATTTAGCCTGTATAGAGGATACGGCACATGGAACAACTTACAGTACAAACGAATCGGGATATACAGTCACTTATACACTGCCATGCGGTTCGCCGGTACCGGCAGGCGCTACATGTCTATGTAACTGCGTGCCGGGAAAAATATGCTCATGCAATTCACAAAGCAATTCACAATGTTCGTGCAATTCACAATGCAGTGGGCAATGCTATTGTGTATGTAACCTGGTGTACTACAATAACAAATGAAAATAGATAACAAATGAAAAGTATTGAAAAGATGAAAAGAATATATTTTCTGTTAATATTATTGCAGTTATCGCTGGTAGCCAAATCGCAGATGGGACAGTCGCCATCGTCGGTAAGCGAACGGTTTGAAAATAGTCATAGTATCGAAATATTAAACTTATCGTATATGATAATGACTTCTGACGCCGGCGACAAAATACACACTCTGGGTACAAAACTTGTCTTGTCCTATTCCCTCAACAAATGGAGTTTGCTTGGTATAGAGGGAGGCGTAAATGGAGCTGTCAATAGAATACCAATTGGCTCGTTTGCTTATACTCAAGATGAAAAGACATATCCCGACGGAATAGTCTCTCAAAAAATAGTATTTTTCCCGATACTGATGAACTGGTCGGTCAAGTTCGGCAAACGACTGATGTTTCGTGCCGGACCCACTGCCGGACTAATGCCATTAGTAGCGAAAAGCGGTTTCAGACCGAAAGCCAAAAATCGCTCCGAATATACCAACACGCAAAAAAGAAAGCCATTCGTTTATGGCGCAGGCGCCGACTTTAGTATCCCAATTTTCAAAAAATCAACACTGAATTTTGGATACAAGTATTTGCGGCTGACTTCATTTACATTGGAAAACAATAACAATGGCAATGATGCAATCTGGTACAATTCTCCAACTACTAAAATGAAATTGGCAGGACATCAAATCTTTGTAGGATTTATTTTTAACAGATCCGGAATAGGGTATTAAAATGATTTGTTATCGGGCTGAGACGGCTTTTGCTCATTTGCTCGCTCCTCACTATTGTCGTGATCAGGACGAAATCAGAGCACTCGTAAAAGCAATTACTCTGCTGTCAATTGATTTGATGCCTGATTATGAAAACAAAAAACTAAACATTGTGCTATATCCGCCAAGTAATATCCGATGTCGAAAGGCTATCAATGCTGTTATCAATACGGTAAATCTGACGAAAACTGTTTTCCCTGGTACGGAATTGGTAATGTTTTTCAATATCACGACAGTATGATATGCGAGAAGTCAGGAGTTCTGAAACTAAAAGTTAAAAACTAAAAGTTGGCTGACGCAGGACATGAGAGTTAAGAACTAAAAGTTAAGAACTAAAAGTTGGCTGACGCCAGCATTCTTAGTTCTTAGCTCTTAATAACTCTTCCGGCGTCAGCACTTTTAACTTTTAGTTTTTAGTTTTTAACTCCTTCGTCGTATTCTTTTTGTTCTTCGGGAGTAAGATTTTCGTAGAGCAAAGTTGTGCGCACCTTATCTAATCCCTTTGCCGTAAATTCGTCCTTAACACTGTTATTTTTAAGGTAATAAATCCATTCGTCCAACTTGTTTTTAACTTTATCGTTGAACTGTTGTACGTTAAGGATGTAATATTCGGGATATATATCCGTAGGAGTCTCTTTATCATAATGTTTTTGTTGCGAGTAGTTCAGTTGGAGTTCGTCGTCGTCGTCGTATATGTTTTGAAAAGTCGAACTGCCGTGATAGATGTAATCCGTACCTTGTTCCAGATTGAGATTGACGATGTTGATAGATATTACTTTTGGTAATACCGCATAAAACTGTTTCTCTTCAGCTCGTTCGATAAGAATTTTGCTCGTTTCGTACAACATTCGTATAAAATAATCCGGATTGGGGTTAAACTGAAGTTCTACCAGCAAAATTTCGTCCTTTTTATTTTTCACAGTGATGCTGTACCTGTCGGTGTTGCTTTCACTTTCGCTTTTGCTGATATTCTCAACTTGAACATCAAACATGAACAACTCGCTCAAAAAGCCTCCCAATATATTGTAGTTGGCTTTGTCGTGTAACAAACGCTTTAATGCGTAATTGAATGAAATAAATACTCGTGCCATTTTTAATACTTTTTATTTGTCATTTATTATAAAAAATCCGACTACAAAGGTAATCATTTTTTCAAACCGAAAAATAAATATTTAATAAGAGTTAAGAGGCGTATGCCAAATTTTTAGTTCTTAACTTTTAGTTCTTAACTCTAAAGCGGTTAACTCTCATACAATCCGTGTTGGTGAATATATTCGAACACTCCTCTGGGCAATAAAGCCCTGAGATTATGCCCTTTGGGGATATTCTTGCGAATAAACGTAGAAGATATTTCTATTATTGGCGCGTCTAATTTTACTGCATTATTTTTTTTATACAGTTCGTCGTTGTTGTCGAATCCTGCACGCGGGTATACAAGCAATTGATGAGATTCGACGATTTTAGCGGCATCTTTCCACAAATGGAAACTGCTCAGATTATCGGCTCCGATTAGCAACGACCATAGTTTATCGGGATATTTTTCCGCAAGCGCATTGACCGTATTTATTGTATAGGAGGGTTGAGACAGAGTGTTTTCGATATCGCTCACCGACACAGGCAATCCAAGACCCTCGAACGCAATCCGCACCATATTCAGCCGGTGGCGAAAATCGGCAAGTTCGTGTTTCGATTTAAAAGGATTGTGCGGACTGACGACAAACCAAAATTCATCGGCGGAAGTAAATTCTACAATGTAATTGGCTATCGCCAGATGTCCGATGTGTATGGGATTGAAAGAACCCGAAAATATCACAGCATTCGTCGCCATTATAACGAATTGTTTTACAGTTATTCTTCCGTTTTACTGTCGCCGAAAGAGAAAGTGTTGATTATCCCCAAAACCCTCCGAACATAATCCCGTTTATCGAAACGCGGGGCAAAAACATAGCCTTCGACAGTTACTATACGCCGTTCTTTTTCATCGATATACGAACGGCTGATAAATGGTCCTCCCATAAAGTCGTTGACCAATTCCCATAGCCCGCGCATTTCTCCGTATTGTAATCCCTTGAAACTCTTGATTTCCAATTCCGGCATAATGAATTTCGTTGTAGTCATCCAACTGCTGTCTCTTGAGCCGTGGACTTTTTCTTTCATAATCATATCGCGCTTGTTTACCAGATAATTGACTGTAAAAGTGCTGTCGTCGACAAAAGGATACGCGTATACGAAAACGCCGATGCTGTTATGATTCGACTGTGTTTCGAGCCATACGAAATCGGCATCGTTCCGCATTAACGTATAATATCCCGAAGGTACGTGAAAATCAATGTTAAACCGCTCTTTGATTTTGCGATGAATCATCGTATCGGAAAAAGCTTTGACGTTAGCCGACTGACGTTCCAGTTCTGCCTGTTCGTAAAGGTTTATCATGTATTCACGCTTCTCGTCCAGGACTTTAGCTACCGACGACATGTCGGCGCCTACAGCGTTAAGCACGATTTGAGGTTTAGCCCAGAGGTCGCGACTTATTGTCAGTTTCGATTCCGTCAGTTCGGGGGAAATACTGAGCAGCAAGATATTCCGGTGCTTTTGCATTATCGGCAGGAACGACGAATTAGCTACCGGAATCAGAGTGAAATACTTTTCGGGATTTGCCAGTCCCGGATAGGGTTTTTCGAATATCGAACGGATAGTGTCGCCGACCTCCGAATCCCAGTAAAATTTGTCAATAATAACCAGCAATTCCCCGATTTTGCCTGTGGCGCCGGGCTTGGGTATATTCGTGTTGTTGTCACACGAAACAACTGACATCAAAACAATTGCAACAAGCGATGCACATAATAACTTTTTCATACATATAAAAAATTTAACAATATAATTAATTTAATATATGCTTGACGATATCGTTTCCAATAGCATAAACCATTATGAACAACAATATTACCATTCCTGCCACTTGAGCGTAAATGAGGAACTTATCGCTTGGTTTCCGTCTTGTAATCACTTCATATAACAAAAACATAACGTGTCCTCCGTCAAGCGCCGGTATTGGCAATAAATTCAATACCGCAAGCATAATTGATAACAACGCTGTTATATCGCAAAATCTGTGCCAATCCCATTGGGGCGAGTAAATATTTCCTATCGAAATGAAGCTTCCTACCTGTTTATACGTTTTTGTTTTTGGCGTAGCCATCAGACGCAATTCGCATAACTGGTCGGATATCCGCGTTTTAGCTTTTTTCAGACCGGCGGGAAACGCTTCCAGAATATTGTATGTTTTCTTTTCGTACTTGAAAAAATCTTTATAGTTGATTTTCAATTCGACGCCTATCAGCCCTTTTTCGCTGACCCGCACGGGGATATCTAATTGTATATTGTTGCGGCGAACTTTAAGCGCTACGATTTGCCCTTTGTTTTCCGAAAAAATCTTCTTTATCTCTCTGATATTGCCGGTAGTAATTTCGTTCACGCCGACAATTTCGTCTTTTGGCTCCAGTCCTGAGAATTTGTTGATGGAGGTATCGGGGATATTGTCTATCGTATACGGGATAAGCGGCTCGATGAGGCTGTTTTTAACCATATACGGTATATAGGTATAATAATCGGGCGAAATGTTTACCACTTCGTCGCCCCGTTGCAGGCTGATGTTCATTTCGCGGTACAGCGCCATTTTCCGGTGTATATCGAAAAACGATTCGACGGGTTTTCCATTGACGGCAAGAATCTTGTCGCCATCGCGAAAGCCCATTTCCAAGGCAATCGAATCGCACATAATGCCGTATTTCACATCTTTGTTGGCAAGATACTCTTCGCCCCAATATGCCATCATCCCTACATAGATGAGACATGCAAGCAACACATTGAACAGCACGCCCCCCACCATTATCAACAATCTCTGATAAGCCGGTTTGCTTCTAAATTCCCACGGTTGCGGTTCGTTTTTAATCATTTCGGTGTCCATCGATTCGTCAATCATGCCGGCGATTTTGCAATATCCGCCGACCGGCAGCCAGCCTATGCCGTATTCCGTATCCGAATTTCGGGGTTTGTACTTGAACAGGGCAAACTTGATGTCGAAAAACAGATAGAATTTCTCGACCCGTACTTTGAACATACGAGCGAAAATGAAGTGACCAAACTCGTGTATTAATATCAAAATCGACAGTGATAGAATGAGTTGCGATGCTTTAATAAGAATTTCCATTTCTTCTTTATTTAATTTGTTTTACTATTTTAAAAGTTGCAAATTTATATGATTAAAATCATTTAACAGCATGTTGTCGATAAATTAATTTGACATTTTTGTGTAACAGCATAATTTAAAGAGTATTCGAGCGCCAACATTTGCATCCCAATCGCCGGAAATCGGAGGGGAAACTTCGTTTAAATCGAACCCGGCAATCCGTCTTCCCGAAAAAACGACCTGTTTTATCAAATACATTGCCTGTTCGAACTCCAGCCCTCCCGGAACAGGCGTCCCTGTATTCGGACAAAGGTATGGACGTAACCCGTCGACGTCGAAACTGATATACACATTACCAGGCAAATGCGAAATGATTTCATCGCACTGGTTTTTCCATGTTACACCTTCGTACTGTTTGTCTTTTAGATAATTGTCGTAGAACGTTACGATTTTGTCATTATTGCGCGAAAATCGTTCTTCTTCTTCGCAAAAATCTCTTACGCCTACCTGAACTAATTTCGATATCTCTCCTAATTCGTTGATAACGTTATACATTATCGAAGCGTGAGAATAGTTAAAGCCTTCGTAAGCGCGGCGTAAATCGGCATGAGCGTCGATGTGTAAAATGCCTGTGCCGGGATATTTTTCGGATATGGCTTTTATCAGTCCGAAAGGTACGCTATGGTCGCCACCGAGGACTGCGGCGATTTTATCTTTATCCAAAATGTTTTTTGCGGCGTTATAAACCAAAATGTTAACGATTTCGGACGACTGATTTACCTGATTCACAAGATGAACGATTTCTTTGTCGGCAATGTTCCCTCCCTGTTCGAGATGCATTATAATTGTTTCGGCGAGAAGTCTGTTTTCCCTGTTCATCCGGAGCAAATCAAGTCCGATGTTCGAGATTTTTATTTCCCAGGCATTTTCTACGTCGGGGTCGAAGAGGTCTATCTGTACCGAAGCGTCCATGATGGCTTTCGGTCCCCCCGACGTCCCGGGTTTATATGATGTTGTCACATCCCATGGAACGGAAATAATCTCGATGTCTCCCTCGCCCGAATTGTAGGGTAAAGCAAAAAAATTTCCGTTAGGCCGCCCCAACTCATTGGGGTTAAATGCTGTAGTGCTCGTCATGTCCTTTACATTTTTTGCAAATATAAACAAAAAAGTTAATAACGCTCAAGTATTCCGAGTTAAGGACTATGTGTTAAGAGTCATGTCCTGAAACAGGTTTACAGGAAAAAAATGACAAAAAGGCGAAAAAACGTTATCTAATATCAGATTTCCTGACCTCAAGGAAATAGGAGTGTCACCCAAAACGGGAAAAAAACCATATTTGATACAAATATCAACATTAAAGCAAAGAAAAGACCAAAGTCAAATTAGAAGCAGGGAA
>JAIRLF010000348.1 GCA_031259655.1 Prevotellaceae bacterium | reverse complement strand
CCGGCAACTCCCGCTTCGACAAGTCCCTGCGAAATCCAGCCGCGTGCGTAGCCGTTGTTTTGTCCTTGCAGGATAGTACGTTCGGCGTATCCGTGGATATATCCTTCAGGTGTCGCGCAGTCGTCGATGACGTTCACGAGTTCGTTCATTCTATTTCGCAGTTCTTCATCGCTTTGCCAACGGAGAATATTTCCGGCGCCCATCAGGAAACGACCCGCAATAGAGCCTCCGAGACCGCGTGTAAACCAGTTGCTTGATCCCTCAAATTTGCCGGCGTCCTTACCTGCGCGTTCGAGGAAATTGTGCGCCATATCGTGTACACTGAACGAGTTAAGCAGGTAATTGATATTTTTGTCGAAAGTCTGTTTAAACAGTCCACCGACAGTCACTCCGCTACGAGGCGTCTTCAACGGCGCTTTGACGGGCTTCCATGTTTCCGACGCTGTCACCTGTTCGGGACGGTCGTACCATACGTTTTCGCCGACAGGACGTTGCGGACGCAGCAAAAAATGCTTTCCGAGATTGCCGTTATTGAAATCGGCAAGCGTTTTGCCTTCGGCGACATCTTTCCCTCCCGAAATCACCTCAAAACGCCAGAGTTCAAAGACATCCGGCTTGAAAACCGTAAGCCGTACATAACGCGCCTGCGTAGGCTGCGGAAGTTTGTATGTCTTAATTTCCAGCGGATAACCTTCGAAATCGTTTGCCGTTTGGTCGATCACTGTGCAGGGATTGGAAAACGTTTCGTTTTCTGCCGTCTCGATACGGAAACGGATGGGGAAATTGTGCGAATGTGCTCCGGGCCAGGCTTTATCCTGAAAATAAGGATACAATTTCACCGCTTCGACAGGATAAACAGCGTCGAGGTCAATCTGCACCCAGTTCGGGAAAAGACTGTCTTTCGAAGGCGTCGAAACGTACGGAATCGGCGAGCCAACACACATCGCTACACGTTCGATTCCCATTGGTCCTCCGTCGAGATCGGCAACCTGAGCAGAGGTTTTTGCCGGTTGCAACATAAATGATAACAGTATTGCTGCTAAAATTTTCCTTACCAAATTATTGTTCATGACACAATTAATGTTAAATAATTACAGCGCAAAATTATATATTTTTTCCATAATTCAATTTTAATTGAATATATTTTTCCGTACATGTACATAGGGAAACAGAATTTTTGCATCCTCCCGCAGAATCAGAATTTACAGAATTTTAGAATTAAACAGAATTCTGTTCATTCTGTAATTCTGCAAATTCTGATTCAGACAGGCAACGACGACACTTTACCAACCAATTAATTAAGTGTCGTCCCTGCGGGACTTGACGGGTATGTGATTGATAATCCGTATGCTAAAGCATACGGTTAATAAAGTGTCGTCGCTGCGCGACTTATGAGCAGAATTTTATTTATTCGTTATATCTTATTTATTTGGCTTCACTAAATCGGTGTAAATCTATATTAATCGTGTAGATAAAATCTATAGATAAAAAAAATGAAAATTATGTGATGTCGTCTTTGACGGGACATCACAATATTATCCATAAAATCTGTGTAAATCTGAATAAATCGATAGACAAGAGTTGACAAAATCTGTGTTAATCTGGTGCGCCACGAGGCGTGCGTATATATAATAATAATAAATGTCTATTTGTATGAAAGTTACAAACATCCAAATTTGTCGTTCGGGATGAAGTCGAAGCGGCGTATTCGGGAAGAGATTCCCGCTACGAAGCCCGCCGAGATGCGCTTTGCGAGCTGCAGCAGTCAAGCCTCGTTACACTATAGATAGCGGCCAGTCACTCAGATGCGATTAAGCCTGTCACCCTGCTTACAGATAGAAGCGAAAGAAAAAGTTGACCGTCAAAACGACTAAAGGAGCGGGGGCTATCCGGGGTAAAATGCTATTGCGCGCAGAGTCAAGACAACGCATGAACGTGGGATCCCCGAACGCAATGTATTGTCCCGTACATTGGCGCGGGAGTCGGATATGCTCATATTAGTGAAAGATGCACGAAAAGGTAAAAACGTGCGTAGCGAAGGAGCATTAGTGTAAATATGATTTGAATGAATAAATGAACGCAGAATTGAATATATATCATCAGAGAGCAGAAGGTATAACGTATCTGTCCAAGCAGATGCTCAACTACCGAGACCGGACACATTTGTTACAGGCGAATCTATATCGGCGTGCCAAGCAGGCAAGCGGATCGAAGTTTTACATACTGTATGACAAAGTATTTCTGCCCTACATATTACGATATGCCTGGGAAGAAGTACGCACTAACGGCGGGAGCGCCGGCGTAGACGGCGTCACGATAGAAACCCTGTCCCAAACGGATATGGAAGTCTATCTACGCAATCTGTCGGAAGACCTTCGTAAGCGGACGTATCGCGCACAAGCCGTACGTCGCGTCTGGATACCCAAAGGAAACGGGGATAAACGCCCGCTTGGTATCCCGACGGTACGCGACCGTATAGTTCAGGCAGCCTGTAAACTGATTTTAGAACCGATTTTTGAGGCAGACTTTGAAGAGAGTTCTTATGGCTTCCGTCCCAACAGAGGCGCCGGCGATGCCATACTCGCAATCAAAAAGCACCTGTCAAACGGGGAATACGCAGTTTACGATGCGGATTTGTCGAAGTATTTTGACACGATACCGCACGATAAATTACTAACAGTACTTAAACAGCGAATAAGTGACCCACGTATACTCTGGCTAATAAAACAGTGGTTAAAAGCGCCAGTATCCGAATCAGACGGACAGTTCACAGGCGGGAAGAAAAACGTTGCCGGCACACCGCAAGGCGGCGTTATTTCCCCCTTACTAGCGAACATCTATATGAATTTGATAGATAAGGCAGTAAACCGCACAGGCGGAGTATTTCAACGAACAGGATTAAGTATTATCCGCTATGCAGACGATTTCATATTAATAGGGAAAACGATAAATGCAGAAGCGGAAACATACTTAAAGACACTACTATCCCGAATGGGTCTCACACTCAACGAAACGAAAACCCGAAAAGTCACAGCACGTGAAACACCGTTCAACTTTTTAGGATTCACGATACGTTACGATAAAGACCTCAACGGAGGCAGTCACAAATACCTTAATATCCACCCGAGTAAAAAATCAGAGCAGAAACTTCGAGACAAGGTAAAAGATTACCTTCATCGACACGGTCACCTAAAAGCCCGTCAAATAGCCGGAGACCTGAATCTGATATTGCAAGGATGGCTAAACTATTACACTGTTCCCAAAGTCAGTTATACCAAACATAGCCGCAGGCGTCTGCGGCATTATTTGACAAACCGGCTTTATCGGTACTATAACCGCAAGAGCCAACGTCGCAGTAGCCTGTATGGACAACAGGCATACGATTTATTAGTCCAAAAATACGGAATGATAGATGTATTAAAATACGGACTTTGAGTTCTACTGAGGAATGCGCCCGACGAAAGTTACACGAAAGCCGTATGCGGGAAAACCGCACGTACGGATTGATGAGGGGGTAGGGGAGACTTATTATTGAAGTCTCTCCGCTCTACTCTACCGTAAATCTGTGGATAAAGATACCAAGTTTTTTCCACACAATTTCCTGTAGAACCATTTTTTTTTAAAAAAAGCCCCATTTCCTGTAGGGAATGACCTTATTTTGAAAAAAAAGCCCCATTTCCTGTGAGGAATGACCATATTTTGAAAAAAAAGCCTCGTTTCCTGTGGGGAATGACCATATTTTGAAAAAAAAGCCCCGTTTCCTGTGGGGAATGACCATATTTTGAAAAAAAAAGCCTCATTTCCTGTGGGGAATGACCCTATTTTGAAAAAAAAAGCCTCATTTCCTGTGGGGAATGACCCCTATCGACCACTTCCAGACACCCTTCTACCCTTCGTGCCTTCGTGCATTCGCGCCTTCTACCCTTCTACCCTTCTACCCTTTGATTGAATCTGCCGGATTTTCGCGACTTGTTCTGTAAACCCGTCCGCCGACACAAACTATTATTGCTGTTATCAGCGCCAGTAATATTGCCACATAAATCCATGCGCTCATTTCCGTTTGAACGACATAATTTTCGAGCCAGCGTTTCATAATCAGATAACCGACGGGAAAAGCAATCATTGCTCCGACAATCAGCAATGTCAGATATTCTTTGAAGAAAATATCGAGAATATCTTTGATAGTTGCTCCGTTGATTTTGCGGATAGCGATTTCTTTTCGACGTTCCTCGCAGGTGAGCGACACCATCGATACGAACCCGAAAACGCATACTATCACGCACACCAGCGACACCAGAGTAAGGATTTTGAGCAAAGTATTTTCCGATTTCAGGAATTTGTCGTATTCTTCTTCGGTGTTGGACAGGCGATAACTGTTGTGGGGATGTTTACTGATAACTTCTTCGATTTTTCTTTTACACGATTCCCATGTCCCTTCGGCATATTTAAACATAAGCGTCGAATGACCGAACAAACTGCTTGTACCGTATTTGTAACAGGCGGGGCGCGGCGGAATGGTTGGCGACAGATTGCAGATGTTTTTTATGACGCCGATTATTGGAGCGCGGTTGCCAAACGATTTGCCGACAGCGGTGTGCCATCCGAAGGCTTTTGCCGCCGATTCGTTTATCATGAAACCCTTCTCATGGTCTTTCAACAGTTCCCCTTCGACGGTTTTGATTTCGTAATACGACAGAAACTGCTCCGAAACAGACATCCATTCGATAGTTACGGGGGCTGCATTTTCCGGTTTGTCGGTCCAGTCCACCTCTGCCCAGGACGATTTGCCATAGAAAGGTAACAGGGGGTCGTTCGTTTCTACCGTTTCGATTATTTCGGGTATCTGTTTTATCTGACTGTTAAACGACGACATATCGACTATTTGATGAACGATAATCGAACCGCGATTCTTAAAAGCGAATCCCAGATCGGCGGTGTTGTGAAGATGATACATCTGTTTCAGGATGACGACGGTACAGAACGCGAACACTATACTTATTATCAGTTGAACGACGATAGACGCCTTGCGAAACAGTTTTCTGTTACTCCGGCGTATGCTGATGTTCAGTGTCCGGCGACGGAATACGGCGAGCGTCAAGATGAATGTCAATAACGAAATCAGGATAATCACGCCGGTGTATGTCAGAACTTCGAGATATATTGCCGACAGTTCGAGCCTGATTTTCGACATTTCAAGAAACGGTTGGTCTATTGCCAGAATAAGCAATACTCCGGCAACCAGCGCAATTATCATCGTAACGACAAACTCCACCGACAGAAGCACAAACAGCGACCGGTTCGACGCTCCGCAAACAATCCGCAAAGCGAGTTCCTGCTGCCGTATCCTGAAACGGCTGACGAAAAGAGTTAGATAATTGAACAGCGTACAGAGAATAAGCAGCAGACCGGCAACGGAAAAAATAACGATATGCTGAAGTTTAACATCCAATACGACGTTCGGGTCTTTGTAGCGAACCGATGTAAGCGGAACAAGACTGAGATGAGTGAATGTGTTCCAGTCCATTCCGGTGGTTATCTTATGTTCGTACAGTTTTTTCTTAAACGCTTCGATATCGATGCCTTTGACAAGTTTGACAAGCGTATGTTCGCCATTAGTCATGTTCCAATCTAATTTTTGGACCGCATGCAGGAAATCGAAAGGATAATTGCTTCGCTTTGGCAAATCTGTAACGACGGCGCAGACTGTATAATCACTGCGAAACCACCGGACTTTTTTACCGAGCGGGCTTTCGTTGCCAAACAGTTGTCGCGCTTTTTTGTCGGTAATAGCGAGACTTTTATTTCCGTCTATCAGGAAATCCATGCTTCCGGCGATGACTTTTACATCGAACATGTTGAAAAACGAAGAATCAATTCCAAGCAAGTCCGCTTTAAAACTGATTTCCTCAATTTTAATCCCGTAATTCAACGGGAGAAGCGTTGCAGCGTCGGCGACTTCGGGAAATGTTGCTTTGAGACGTTCCGCCATGAGATAGCGTGATTCTCTCGAAACAGAATGCTGACCGAAGGGGTCGGGCATGAAGACGCAGTACATCCGGTCTGCATCTTTGTGGAAACTGTCGTACGACATCTCGTAACGTATCCAAAGCGCTGCCATAGCAAAACATGCAAACCCGACAGCTAATCCAACGACGCTAACAAGCGTCTGATACTTGTACTTCCGTAAATTGCGGAACGATACTTTTAAATAATGTTTTATCATATCTATAAAATTAAAATTTCTGAATTGAATTAATCGGGTTTTTCCCGCTATTGCCGGAAGTTTTCCCGCTATTGCCGGAAGTTTTCCCGCTATTGCCGGAAGTTTTCCCGCTATTGCCGGAAGTTTTTCCGCTATTGCCGGAAGTTTTCCCGCTGTTGCCGGAAATTTTCCCGCTATTGCTTTTATTTTTCATTCAAATAACCCTTATTGTTTTTCTTATAACACCTTTTATTTTTTTGCAATCAGGTCCGAAAACCCTTTATCGTCGTTTTTACAGGTATTAATTTCACTCCGTAATCGCGAAAACGGCTGCATTCCTGTCGGTAATTTTTTCTTCATGGCGTCTATTTTTGTTGTTTATACTGTTTTCAGTTCACATTTCACTTCTTTCCCCGTAAACGCTACCGCCATTAGCACTACTTTTTTATCAAGATATGCTTCGTAATATTTACGGTCGTAGATTTGCGTCATTGCATCACGCAACAAGCTGTCGATGTCTTTTTCGGCGTGATATTTGATTTCGGCGACAACAGTCAAGCCGGGCTGATGCCATACGGCGTCGATACGTCCGATATTTGTCAGTATTTCGCCTTGAATATCGAATCCGAGCATTTTCATCAACAGCAGAAACAGCGAATGATAGTATTTTTCTGCTTCGACGTGAAGGATACTCGGGATATGAGCAAGCAGCATGCGAAGATTCTGTTCCAGAGCGGATGTGTCGCCCTTGTATATTTGTTGTTGCATGTTTTCCACGAATCCACTGATTTGATACAACGGATATTCGGTGTAGGCATTCAGCAAATATTCAAGAAACGATACTTTGACTTCCTTGTTAGGCATTCCGAGAACGTATTGAGTACATTCCAACGATAACTTGATTTTTTGTTTGATTGTCAAATAACCGGTCTGGAATAACAATGGGGTTTCCTCAATATTTTCGGGGTCGTAACTGTCGAAAACGCTTGGACTGACCTGAAATGGTTCCAACACCGGCTCGATTTGATT
>JAIRLF010000287.1 GCA_031259655.1 Prevotellaceae bacterium | reverse complement strand
AAAATTCCGCCCGTTCCCGATACGGTGATGGTGTGCATACGAAACGAATCAAGCAAGGCGCTTAATCTGAATCAAATCCTCGGTCTGGAACTCGGCGGCGTCTGGGAATACGACGCTACTGTCAATCCCGACGCTACAGTCGCCGATAATGTCGTCGAAATGTCGCCGCCATCAATCTACTCCGGCGCCGTAGTGTTTAACGCCGTCAAAGCATGGGAATCGGCTCCAAAATCCTACTCCCGCAACTATCGCGGTCATAAAGACGCTAAAACCTTTAAGTTCGTGTACATCCCGCCCACAGGCGCAAATGTCTCTACGAAAAAAGAACTCGTTATTGTGGCGATAGATTGATTAAATGCTGACGTCAGCAACGACTTCTTCATTCACGTTGAAGTCGACTTCATTCACGTTGAAGTCGACTTCAATCACGCGGAAGTCGACTTCAATCACGCGGAAGTCGACTTCAATCACACGGAAGTCGACTTCAATCACGCGGAAGTCGACTTCAATCACACGGAAGTCGACTTCAATCACGTTGAAGTCGACTTCATTCACGTTGAAGTCGACTTCAATCACGCGGAAGCCTCATCTGACGGAGACATGCATGGTGTTTGTCGCCGCAAGAACATATTACCCCCACCCCCGGCATATCGCAGGAACCGGAACAACAACCAACCGCAACAAGGCTTTTTGTGCTTAATTCGCGGACAATTTTGTGAACATATTCAGTTTGTTACAGTGTTTTCCCGTCTTTTAACAAGAATATTCGTATCTTTGCGGGCATAGAAAATATTTTTTGGATATATGGCAGTTAAGCAACGATTTGATAAATTTTTCAGGAAATGCGATTCTTTCGCCGAAGAGGATAAGGCTCTTATCCTAAAATCGTTTGAGCAGGCGAAGGCGGCGACGGAAGGAGTCGTGCGCGAAAATGGCGACCCGTTTATTTTTCATGCGATATCAATTGCCGAAATCTTAGTAAAAGAACTTGGTTTATCGACGCCTTCCATTGTTGCGATGTTCTTGCACGAGTCGAATCCCGACGACATAAACATACTCAAAGATTTTCCCGACGAGATAGTAAAGATGGTCGCCGAATTGAACAAAATATCGAATATCGATATAAAAACCACAAGCTTGCAGGCGGAAAAATTCCGCAAACTGATAGTTTCGCTTTCGTCCGACCCAAGAGTCATATTGATAAAACTCGCTGACAGGCTCGAAATCATGCGTTCGCTCTCGTTTTTTCCTGCATCGAAGCAGTTGAAAAAATCGAACGAAACGCTGATGCTGTATGCTCCTTTAGCGCATCAACTGGGGTTGTACAACATGAAACAGGAAATGGAAGACACAGCCCTGAAATATATCGAACCCGAAGCATATAGAGAGATATTAACGAAACTTCGCACTTCCGACATCGAACGTCGGAAGTTGATAGCCGATTTCCTGAAACCTATCGAACGGGAACTGAAACGCGCAGGAATAAAATATCAGATAAAGAGCCGCACAAAATCAGTGTATTCCATTTGGCGAAAGATGCGGAAACAGCAAGTTCCTTTCGAAGGCGTCTACGACGTGTTCGCAATAAGAATAATAACCGATTCGTTGCCGAAAGACGAAAAACCGGACTGCTGGAAAGTTTATTCTATAGTAACAAACATCTATACCCCAAACACAAACCGCCTGCGCGACTGGATATCGTCTCCCCGTTCAACGGGATACGAATCGCTGCATATAACCGTCGATACGCCCGACAAAAAAACGGTAGAAGTGCAGATACGCAGTCTCCGTATGGACGAAATCGCCGAAAGCGGGATTGCGGCGCACTGGCGTTACAAGGGCGTGCAGCAGTTGGAAAGCATGCAGTTGTGGCTTGACAAGGTCAAGAACCTGTTAAATTCGCCAAGCGAAGATATTGACGCTCAAGTTTCGTTGCAGGAACTGAAAACCAACGAAATATTTGTGTTCACTCCCACAGGCGATTTAAGGCAATTACCGGCAGGAGCATCAGTACTCGATTTTGCCTTCGACATACACACCGGCATAGGCGCTAAATGCGTCGGCGCTAAAATAAACGGCAAAAATACAACCATCAAGGAAAAACTGAAAACCGGCGATGTGGTCGAAATTATTACCGCCAAAAATCAGGCTCCCAAAGCCGACTGGCTTAATTACGTAATAACATCAAAGGCGCGTGCAAGGATTAAACAGCGTATGCGAGAGGAAGAAACCAAACTCGCCGGTCTGGGTAAAGAGATATTGAACAGAAGATTGAAGAACTGGAAATTGTCGATGACCGACGAAATCCTTTCGTTTCTGATTAAACACTACAAATTTAAGGTGATAACCGATTTATATGTCGCTATTGGCGACGAAAAGATTGATTTGGCGGAAATAAAAAGCCTTCTGCAAAATAACGGACAAAAACCCGCCGACGTCCGGGAAACCGGCGACAAAACAATCGCGAAAGCGAAAAAAAGCGAAAGTTCCGATTATCTCGAAATAGACGAAAAGCTGAATAATCTGGCGTTCAAACTTGCAAAATGCTGCAATCCGATTTTTGGCGACGAAATATTTGGTTTTATCACGGTCAAAGAAGGTATAAAAATCCACCGGACAGTCTGTCCCAATGCCCTGCGCCTGCTCGACAAGTACGGCTACCGAGTGATACAGGCGCGCTGGAAACAGACCGAAGAAGTGCAATCGTTTCAGGCTACGCTCAAAATCACAGGCTACGACGAACATGGAATCGTCGGACATATCAACGACGTCATTATGAATGATACGGGAATCTCGGTGAGGTCGCTGAATATCTCGAACGAAAAAGGCGTTTTCGAGGCGCGATTGCAAGTGTATCTTCATTACAAAAAACAGTTGGACATGTTGATGGTGCATCTGCAACAAATCAAAGGAGTGGAGAAAGTCATCAGGCTTTCAAATTAATTAGATAATTACAAAAACAATACGATTATGATAATTTTAGACGGAAAAAAAATCTCGCAGGAGATAAAAAAAGAAATCACCGAAACGGTAAAATCAATTATAGCCTCGGGAAAACCCGCCCCGCATCTGGCGGCGATACTCGTGGGCAACGACGGGGCAAGCGAAACGTATGTGGGACACAAAGCAAAAGACTGTCACGAAGTCGGTTTTCGTTCGACGGTGTTGCGTTTTCCCGATTCGATTTCGCAGGAAGAACTGCTGTCGGAAATAGTCAGGCTGAATAACGACGTCGATGTTACGGGACTGATAGTGCAACTGCCTCTCCCGAAGCATATCTCCGAAGAGAAGGTCATCGAAACAATTAATCCCGACAAGGACGTCGACGGGTTTCACCCGATGAACGTGGGGAAAATGGTTACGGGCTTTCCGGCTTTCGTTTCGGCTACTCCCGACGGGATAATCGAGTTGATGAGACGTTACGGCATCAAGACGGCGGGAAAAAACTGCGTCATTCTCGGACGCAGCAATATTGTCGGTCGTCCGATGGCGAATTTATTGTCGCAAAAGGCTTATCCGGGCGATTGCACGGTTACGGTATGCCACAGCCGAAGCAAGAATATTAAGGAAATATGTGCACAGGCGGATATTATTGTCGCCGCCCTGGGCGTTCCCGAATTTCTTACCGCCGAGATGGTGAAAGACGGCGCGGTGGTTATCGACGTCGGCATAACAAGGGTTAAAGCTGACAATAAAAACGGATTCCGCTTGGTCGGCGACGTCAAGTTCGACGAAGTTGCGGCAAAAGCCTCGTTTATCACTCCGGTTCCGGGAGGCGTGGGTCCCATGACAAGAGTCGCTCTGCTGAAAAATACGCTGAAAAGCTATGAGCTGAATGTTTCATTGCCCTGACAGGCGTCTGTTCGAAAAAGAAAGCGGATACCTGTTCTATTTTGTCTGAGCAGTAAAAACATCCGGTTTGTACCATTGCGACTGCCAGTATTGCTGTTCGAGGCTGTAGACATCCTTCACATCCTCCGGTTTTGTTTCGGGTGGAAGGACGCC
>JAIRLF010000219.1 GCA_031259655.1 Prevotellaceae bacterium | reverse complement strand
CAGTTCTACACAGGCAACTATAAATATACAGCCCGGCGCTGTCATTAATATGGACCACACCGTGCTTGCAAGTCTCAATTTCACAAACCCCGCGACGGTCTATAACTGTATCGACGGGGGCAGTAACACAGGCATCACTTTCGGCAGCACGAGCAAAACATACTATTGGGTAGGCGGCGCCGGCAACTGGAACGACGCCTCTCACTGGGCTACTTCGACCGGCGGCGGCGGCGGTGCATGCGTACCTCTCGCCGGCGACAATATTGTATTTGACAACCAATCGGGCTTTATGAAAGACGGCGATACCGTCCGGATTTCTTCTACCGCCTATTGCCTCAACATGACCTGGCACAACATGAGCTCCAATTATCCGCATTTCGAAGTCAATGCCAATCTTTATATTTACGGTTCTCTCGAATGGCAAAGGAATATGACGGTAAATATACCTTACCCTGCCAAGATAAATTTTGTTGCGCCCGACGCGGTTACCATCAAATCTAATGGCGTTGTTATCAAAGGAAATATGGACAACGACAACTCGAGTATAGAATTTAACAGCGCTTCAGGCAAGTGGACTGTGACGGATGATTTCGCTTTACTTGGAGGGCTTGGCTTCATAACCGGACATATTGAAATGCGCGGCATAAATGTCAGCCTGTATTATCTTCTTAGCAACTCGTCCGGCAAGATGCGTAAGTTGGATATTTCGAACAGTTCTATCAGGATTAATAATCCAAGACCTTCGTCGAATGCATGGACGCATCTTTACGCAAATGCCGAATTATCGGCGGCCGGTTCCGTCATTTACATAAATACCTATTATACTTCCGCCTTTGATGTAATAGCTTCGCACAATTATAATAAAATAGTATTGGAGTCAAACGCCAGAATAAACGCTACCGCCGTCGTAGATACGCTAATACTTAAACAAAACAGCGGCGCTAATTTATCCTTAAATTCTTATATGTCTTTAACAGTAAATAAATACCTCGAATCGCTTCACTGTTCCGGCTTTAATGAATTGAAAGGGGGGACAAGCAGTTCCATTCTAAATATGGGAACGGATGCAAAAGTAAACATCAATCACCTGCAAATTGATGTTCCCGTTCAGGGAGACAAGGCGCCCTATCGAGCCGTTAGCAGTCTCAATCTCGCAAACCATGCAGGTTGGGACACCTCGCAGGGAACAGACGTCTACTGGGTAGGCGGCGCCGGCAGATGGATCGACCCCCTTCACTGGGCGTCTTCCAGCGGCGGGACGGGCGGAACAGGATGTAAGCCTTCTACCGCCGACAATGTTTTCTTTGACGAAAAATCGGGCTTGAATCTGTCACAGGCTTCCAATCGTACCGTTAAAATAGACGGCGAGGAGGTTTATTGCCGCGACATGATTTGGCACAATATGGGAAGTCAACAGTACAAGCCCATATTGGATGGACAATACACGTCGTATGTTTACGGGTCTATAGAATTTCAAGAAGGCATGACAGCGACTTATTACGGACAGATTTGTATGCGTACCTCCGACTCCGTAACCATTAAAAGCAATGGCGTACAAAATCAAGCGTCTTTTTACTTTGAAGGAACAGGCGCATATAAGATATTAGACGATTTTATCAATACCTATTCCGGTAACAATACATATTTTATCTCAGGTCGTCTGTATATGAACGGCATTACGGCAGTGATAGGGGATTTTTCTTACACTACAAATACGTCCGGACGCTATTTGGACATCCGCAACAGCAATATCAGCGCAAAATCATGGCGCTATACGGGCGACAACAATACTCTCCTTGCCGATTCGTCGCGCATTAACCTGACATCCGAAAACCAATTAAACACCGCTAAGGGTTTTAAAGGCGTAAAAGCGCATACCTACGATACGGTTGTATTAGAAAAGCGATCGTGTATCTTCGGCGGGACGACGCTGAATACGTTGATTCTTGCTCAAGGCTTCGACTCGAGCAATGATTTTTATTTTATTGCGGGTGATACCGTAACCATCAACCGGAAATTTATCACCGGCGGCACTCCCTGCGATGTGGTCAGGATTAGCCCTGTTGCGACTCCTAACGGTACGCCGTCGACCTCTCCCGCCTATATCTGCGTACCTGTAAGCGAGTATAATACAGACCCTGACGAACCCACAGGCTTCGATTTAAATTCGGCGGAAGTGAGTTACATCCACATTTTGGAGGGCGCGGATAAAGCCAAAGTGCGGCTTACCAACGTTTCGCGCGAAGCCGTTCTCAACAGCAATACCGGCGGCTGGATTATGATGCCTTACACCGGTCTGGAAGGCGTAACCTTAGGTAAAGATACGACAATGTGGTGCAACTCATCTTTCTTTATTTCTACGTACAGGTTTTACGGAGACCACAATACGAAATACCTATGGAACGACGGCTCGACCGAAGACCATCTGAACATCGCCGATTCGGGGACATACTGGGTGGAAGTAAGCTATTCGGCAAACTGCAAGACCTCGGATACTCTGTATGTCTCCCGCATAAACGATATCCAACTGACCGGCGCCGCCTCGCCTGTCGGCGGACAGGTTCGAATATCGCTGTCGACCTCAGGTTTGTCCTCGTTCGACCCGAATCCTGTGTTCGTCCTCGATTCGGTGCAGCCTGCCGGAGCAATGTCGGGTTTGCCGCTCGTTCAATACAGCCCCGATTTTTACTTTCCTGTCGGCGTTCGCGCCTTTTTCAGTCATACCGACAGCCTGTCGGGTTGCCGAGCCGTATACGAAACGATAACGCCCCTGACCGCAGTGAACGACTCCTCGCTGCTGTTCAACTACAACCCGGTCGAAATAACCGTTTTGGACAATGATATCTACTTTCTGGAAGCGGGTTACTGTACATCTGCAAACGCCGTCCTGTCCGATAAGGTTACGGCTCAACACGGCGCCGCCTTGCTCCAAAACGACACCCTGCACTATACTCCCGATTACGGATGGACGGGAATAGACAGTCTGGATTATGTCCTGACCTCCTGCGGAGCGAAAGATACGGCAAGGGTGTATATCATCGTTTTCCGTGATACTTACGACGCCTGTCCGGGCAAATCCGTTACAATGGAGCTGCCCGATATCCCTGCAATGACTTACGTCTGGAGGGACGCTCAAACAGGCGGCGCCGTCGTAACAACAAACCGTACATACACGGTCGTCAAAGACAGCCCGTTAGATATAGGCGCATGGTGGGTAGAGGTAACATGGAACGGAATGTCGTACTTGAATTTTCCGGTGAGTTTGCTTCCCGGCTCCGCTTCCGTCGCCGCATACATATCGAAATTCACGGGCGATACGGTTATCCTGTCCGGCAATTCGACCACGCTAACGGCTCATGCCGTTCCGATGGTCGTGAATCCGTATTACGAATGGTACGACGAAGCCTCGGGCGGAATGCTTTTCAATACG
The DNA here is from genome assembly GCA_031259655.1 of Prevotellaceae bacterium. Lineage (GTDB taxonomy): Bacteria > Bacteroidota > Bacteroidia > Bacteroidales > UBA932 > JAIRLF01. The sequence goes on along the minus strand of JAIRLF010000219.1, from coordinate 4,842 downwards.
GGCGACACTTACACTACTTCCCTCCTGACGGACGACACAACTTTTTACGTGACGGTACTGGGCGATAATGTTTGCTCGTCGTCCGAGCGCAAGGCGGTAACGGTGCATATCATAAAACCTCCCGAAGGAGCGGCGGACTATTATTCGACGCCCGTCAACACGGATGTTGTTTGCGATGTCCTCGTCAACGACGTCCTGTCGGATGTCTGCACAAACCCGGACATCAATGTCGTTACTCCGGCGACATCCGGAACTGCGAACGTAACAAACGGTAAGATTGTTTACACTCCCAACACGAATGTTTACGGCATCGACAATATCGAATATGAGATTGATTGCGGAATTATCCAGTCGTCCCCGGTAGAGGCGCATATACTTGTCTACAAACCACTGTTCCAAAAGTATAGAGCCTGCGAAAACGCCGAGGTTACGCTTGGCTTTCACGATATCGCGGGCGTAACGTATAACTGGTACGATTCTCCCACAGGCACAACGCCGATAACAAACGGTTCGCATACCAATACTGTCACTGTAACAAAAGACGACAGTCCGTCGCAAACATGGTGGGCGGAACCGGTATATGCCGGCGTCGCTTATCCGCGTATCGAAGTAGTTCTGCAACTCGGCGACGAATATGTCGCGCCGGATTTGCGTCTCCAGATTTGTCCCTCGCCTCCCGCCGGTCGCACAGTCCGGCTGTCGAGTTATCTCGAACCGTCCGATTACAGCAAGATACTGTGGGAACAGGTATCCCCGTATCCTGTTATTACCGATACCGAAACGGGTTTGATTGTCAACGGGAATTTTCAGAAAAACGCAACGTATACGTACAAATATACTCTGACTTCACCGGAAAACTCGGGCTGCGGCTCAACAACCGCAAAGGTCTACGTGCGAACACTGAATAACCGTATCTTAGGCAAAACAGTCGATACTATAGTGATATGCTCGGCTCTCGATAACAGCAAAACAGTTAGCCTGAACCAAATATTCGGTCTCGAAATCGACGGCGCATGGAGCTATCCCAACGACCCGGATAATATCACGGAAAATAATGTAACGGTCTATTCTTTACCGTCACAATACGCCGGCGCACATGTGTTTAACGCTCAAAAAGCATACTCCGAAGCTAATAGTAACTACAATATTACTTACAGAAATACTCCCGGTAAACGATTCGAATTTGTCTATACGACGACGGTTTCGTCCTGTGTCAACGAGACGAAAAAGATTGTGCTGGTGGTGGTGAATTAAAGAAACAGGAGTTTACAGGCGCGCCGGAGAGCGTATCGCATACGCTCTCCGGCATGTTTTCGGGAGACGCTATTATTCGTTAAATCTTATTTATTTCGCATCCCTTAAATATATTGGTCAAATCAATTTCAATACCGTCGAAAATGTTTACCGGAATTTTACCGGTTTCGTATAATGTTCCGTTGTCGTATTTTCCATCGGGCTGCAGAACGAACAGCAAAATGCTTTTATCATACGGAAAAACAACCCAATATTCACGTACTCCGGCTTTTTCATACAATGTAAATTTTTCGTTCAAATCGTATTTTGCGGTCGCCGGCGATTGTACTTCCACTACCATATCCGGAGCGCCAAGGCAACCCCGTTCGTCTATTTTCACCGTATCGCATATCACGCAAATATCCGGCTGCACAACGGTATAAATCCTGTTGTCCTCCGTTTCGCCGTTTTTTGGCAAACGAACGTCAAAAGGCGCATGAAAAACTTGACAATCACCCTTATTCTTTTCGATAATGTTAAACAGTCGGGCAAACAATATTCCATTTATTTTCTGATGCATCGCTTTCGGCGCCGGAGACATCAATTTTACAAACCCGTCGAAAAGTTCACGTGTCTTATCGTCTGTCCACGTTATATAATCGGCATACGTATAACGCTTTGCCGCATCTAATGAAAGTTCCATAATTACAATATTTAAAAATCTGTTGCAAAGATAGCGACTATATTTATCTTTTATGATTTTTTATCGCATCGAATGCAAAATCAATGATATATAGATGCAAAAATCTCGGAAACGGAGAGTAAAGCAGTCTAATGCTTCCTTTTTCGACAGTTCTCAGTTCTTAACTCTAACAATCATTATACCATCGCGTACAGGCATCAGCAGGTTTTCCACGCGGTCGTCGTTTTGGACAAGGTCGTTGAATTTCTGCAATTCGACGGTAAATTTGTCCTTCGGCTTCACGTTCTCATCAAGTATTTTGCCCGACCACAGAACATTGTCGGCGATAATATAGCCGCCTTGTCGAACCTTTTCTATCACAAGGTTGTAATATGCGGAATATTCTCTCTTATCTCCGTCGATGAACACGAGGTCGAACAGTATATCCATTTGCGGGATAATCGTTAAAGCGTCGCCGGTGTACAATTTGATTTTATCGCCGACAGATGAACGGCTGATAAAATCTTCGGCAATATATCGCAATTCGTCGTTGATATCTATCGTGTGCAAAATTCCGTTGCCGGTCAAACCCTTAGCCAGGCAAATTGCGGAATATCCGGTAAAAGTGCCTATCTCCAGGATGTTCGAAGGAGAAATCATTTTGCTAATCAGTTCGAGGAACTTTCCCTGAACATGTCCCGACAACATTCTTGCCTGCATGGCATGGAGATGTGTAGCGCGTGTCAGTTCCTGCAACAAGGCGTCTTCCGGCGAGCTGTGCGCCGAAATATAATCGGTAAAATCTTTAGAAAAATTCATCATCGCTTAAATTAATATGTAAATGAAAACTCAATATCGGTCACACTGTAACCCTTGTCGCCAAGAATAGATACTATCCCTTTTACATCGTCCATATCAGGGAGATGCATGGCTCCGACAGCAACAAACAGCGAATGTTCCTTGCGTAAGAGCGAATCAATTCTGTCGCTCATAATTATGTTCCTGTTTTTCTGTATCGAATCAATAAATATTTCGGCAGGATTCACTTCTTTGAGATTTGTTTTCAAAGCCTGCAAATTTTGTTCTTTATAATTGTTCATAAGCTTATGAAATTCGCCTTTTCTGTCTGAGGAGAGTAAAATGTTTTCGACAATTTCGGCTTGTTCCTTATAAGGGATATTGTTAATCGCCTTGATTTGTTCCTCAACGCTTTCGAGTTCGCAAACCGTCTTTCCCTTATACAGAGCATAATTTAACAACTCATGGTCAATCGACCCCGTCGGCATACCGGCATTCGACAATATCAACGAAGAAACAAAAAACGGTTTGTACTTATTAAGGATGATAGCATCTGTTTTGACGAGCTCCAATATTTTGGCATAATTTTCGTCGGTAAAATAGTCCTTAAGCGAATAATCAGGAGCGTCGACTGTGATATAATTCAACATCTCGGCAAATGATATCTGTCGGTTGTCGGTTTCGGGCAAATATATGTCCACCGAATCAATCAGTTTATACAAAATATCCGGAATCTTAAAAACTTGCGAATCATATATGTGTATAGTTCCGAAGAGGAAAGATTGATGGCGATTGTCGGTTTCTATTTTCCAGAGCAATGAATTCTTCATAGGATTTTTTCTATTTCGTTAGTGAAGTCAATGAATTGCTCAATAGAGAGTTGTTCGGGGCGTAAGTTCATGAAATCGCAATCGTATGTTTTGTCGCCCAACAGGGGTTTTATCGAATTTCGGATTGTTTTCCGTCGTTGGTTGAAGGTAGTTTTGACCAATCGAATAAAAAGGTTTTCATCACATTGCATATCCTGACGGTCGTTACGGGTCATTTTGATAACCGCCGACTTGACTTTTGGCGGCGGAATAAATACATTTTCGTCAACGGTAAACAGATATTCGATATTGTACCATCGCTGTAACAGTACGCTAAGGATACCGTAAGTTTTGTTCCCCGGAGATGCAATCATCCGCTCGGCGACTTCTTTTTGCACCATGCCAACTACTTCGGGAATAATCGCTTTGTATTCTATCACTTTAAAAAATATTTGAGTCGAAATATTGTAGGGGAAATTTCCTATCACCGAAAAACTGCTGTTCCCGAACAGGTTATTGAGTTCCATTTCGAGAAAATCATCCTGATAAAGAACTGTTTTTCTGTTTTCGTCATATCCGGATTCCGGCGTCCGAAGCTCGGGATATGTTGCTCTCAAAAAGGCGATTGATTCCCTGTCGATTTCTACTAAACTCAAGTTTTCGGGACGTTGCAGCAAGAACCGCGTCAAAACACCCGTTCCCGAACCGACTTCCAATATATTTCCCGAGGCGGCATCAAGCGAATCAACGATTTTCGATGCGATAGTTTTATCTTTTAAGAAATGTTGTCCAAGAAATTTTTTTGCTCTAACCATTTTATTATATGTGTATTTCAATATATCATCTCATTTGTTACGGATACAAAAGTAATATTAATCATCGGTTTTAAAAAAAATCGTAACTTTGCGCGCATTAAACATTAAAAAATATGATTAGGAACGAAGATAAGAATGTGAAGAGATTGCCCTACTGCAATTCTAATTTCGAGAACATTATACTCAACAACTACGCTTATGTGGATAAGACGCGGTATATCGAGATGCTCGAAAATGAATCGAACCGCAATCAGTTGTTCATCCGTCCGCGCAAGTTCGGAAAAAGCCTTTTTCTTACTACGTTAATGTCATATTACGACATCAACGAAGCAGAGAACTTCGATAAACTGTTCGGCAACCTGTATATCGGCAAACATCCTACGCCCGAAAGAAATACATACGCAGTGATTAAGTTCGACTTTTCGGGATTGGACACTAAGAGCGAAGAGAAATTTAGAAAAACATTTTCCCAAAAAGTGCAATCTACCATTATTGATTTCCTCAA
>JAIRLF010000090.1 GCA_031259655.1 Prevotellaceae bacterium | reverse complement strand
TGCTAATCCCCGCAACTTTTCGCAGCTTACCACGTCCTTCTTCGCCTCCAAAAGCCTAGGCATCCTCCATTCGCCCTTGTTTTTTTTCTCTTGTATGCTCGTGATCTTGTATTACCCTTGTTTTATCCTCTTTACGAGGATATTTGTTTGATAATTTCTGATCATTTTGTTTTATCTCTCGATATATCTGTCATCCATTAAGTCAAAGATCGTTTTCCGCAACAAGTTGCGAAATCGAAGGTTAGCCCGGTTTCGCTCCGGGTGGTGTTCTTCTGTAAGAACTAACCTTTTATAATATATGGAACAGCCAAGTAAACCTGCGTTTATTAATAATATACTCTCATCAACATACGCGTACTTTTTATCGTTTTATTACTTTTAAGAGAATTTCTCTTAACGCTGTTTCCTATATTTTCAAAGAACTTTTTTCTTCTTTTCGTCTCCGTTTTCGTCTCCGATTTGAAGCCCTTTCGTTTCCGATTGGGAGTGCAAAGGTAAATACTTTTTCTTTATCTCCAAATGTTTTTTGAATTTTTTCTTCATCTTTTTTGTAATTCTTTGATTGTCAAATGAAATTTTTTGAATTTTTTTTTGAGTTTTTTGCGAAAAAGGTGGCTCGCACAAAAAAAAATATCCCAAAATCGCCGTTTTCGGAGATTTTTTTTGAAGCCTTTTTGATTAAAAAAATATAGAATCTTCGTTGTATTTCCGAAAAGAGGCGCAACGTAACGAAGAATCTCTCCGCAGATGAATTCGACTAAATCTTACGAAAGAATTCTTGACCTTGCATTCTTTACGTATATCGTTGCGTTCTTTGCGGTTAAAGTTTTCGATGACGTCATTGATGTCCACACAAAAAAACAACCGGTTTAGCGTTTTTCCGCTTTGCCGGTTGTTTTAAGAGCGACTATTTGTCGATAACGATAATTAGTAGCCGGGGTTTTGTTTCACTATACCCTGACCTTCGATAATTGCGGATTCTTGTAGCGGGAAAAGAATCCGGTCTTTTGTTACAATCGGCGTTGCCCAGCCGAAATCGGCGCGTTTTTCGTTCATTTTGTCCACATACGAATCGTCGCGGATAAGGTCTTGTCGACGGCAGCCCTCGAAATAGAATTCATGCGCCCGTTCCATCATCAGCTTGTCGAGAAAGTCGCGAGCGCTGGAAAAGTCCGGCGCGCTATAAGCATTCAGTCCGGCGCGCGTTCTTACGCGATTCAGCAGTCCGACAGCTTCGTCCGTAACAGTGTTGCCTTTACGAACGATAGCTTCCGCCAGCAAAGTGAGGACGTCGGCATAGCGGTAAACAATCCAGTCGGTTTGGCCGTTTTCGCCTACAACATCCGATGAAACAACGTCATACTTCAACGGAACGACGCCATGCGCAAGCGAATTGCCGCCTTCGCCCTTATTTTGTTCGTTGAACGTATTATATTCGTAAATAATGGTTTCTTTGCGTTTATCGCCGTTTTCGAAAGTTTTGAAGAATTTCCACGTCATCTTGTATCCTCCCCAACCGCCGGAATATCCGGAGTAGTTGTTGGGTAAAACGTGCGGAAACCATTTGTGCGTCATGTAGCCATGCTTGCAGTTAACAGCCCAGACAGTTTCTACGTTCTTTTCGTTGGCTTCGGTAAAAATGTCTTTATATTCGGGGACAAGCTCGTAGCCATATTCGGATTTCAACAGTTCTCGACCTTCGGCTTCGGCTTTATCCCACTGTTTTGTTTGCATGTAGAACTTGAGCAGAATCGTATGACATAGACCTTTGGTGAAACGTCCGTAGTCGGTGTCGCCTTTTTGGTACGATGCGGGTAACACTTTCGCCGCTTCGGTCAATTCGGTAACGATAAATTCCCGTGTTTCTTCGTCCGTTTGTCTTGCCAAAATTTTCTCTTCCTGCGGATTCTTCAGCGTTTCCAAGTCTGCTACGATAATAGGACCGTAGAGGTCGTAAATAACGAATGCCATAAAACCGCGACCGCATCGCGCCTCGGCGATAAGCCGTTCTTTTGTTTGTTCGTTGATGTTCATTCCGGAAATACGGTCGATAGTCAGCGTCATTTTGCTGATAGAGTTGAGATAATCTCGCCAGATGTTTGTCACATTACGAGTGTCGGCAGGTCCGTACGAAGCGGACATCAAGCGGCGCCAGGTACCGCCGTCGTCCCACGAGCAAAAACCGTAATCGCTTGCCATATCGGTGTTAAGTTGCACACCTGTTGCAGGATTGAACAAGCCGTTGTAGCCGTTGTTACGAAACGCGCCATAGACGCCTGATGTTACCAGGTCTTCGGCGTCCCGTTCTGTTGTGGGATATATTGCAGGGTTGATGTCGTCGTACAGTTCCGACTCAAGCTTGCAACTTTGCAGTCCTACAGCTATCATCAACAGGGCTGCTGCCGAATATTTGCTTATTGTTTTCATATTCACAATCATATTTTTATAATTTAATGGTTAAAAAGATATATCTATTCCAAGACTGAAACTTGTAACGTTAGGATAAGCGTACCGGTCGTTATCCGTTTCGGGGTCAACGCCATTCCAGTTCGTGATAACAAACGGGTTATTCACGTCGGCATACACGCGAATGCTGTTCAATATCTTTTTCGAAACAGGGACAGTGTAGCCCAAAGTGATATTCCGGCACCGGATATAGCTGATTTTCTTATACCAATAGTCGGTTGTGTAATTAGCATAAGCGCTCGAAAGCACGCTCGGTTGCTTAGTGTTTTGATTGTCGTGAAACCAACTGTCAAACGTACCTCTCGAAATGTTCTCGAAATTGTTGCCTGTTTGTCCGGCAACCCAGTTGTCGTAATAGCTTGCGGCTCTCCATCGTCCTATTTCTCCGTAGAAATAGATATTAAAATCGAAATTCTTGTAACGCAAAGTATTGTTAAACCCGAAAGTAAAAGCAGGGTCTTGCGTACCGATAAATTGCCGGTCGTACTGGTCTATGACATTGGGACTGTCTTCCTCGTCAGCCACATTTTTCAGCTTTATTTGTCCGGGAAGCAAAGCGGGTTGCCATGCAGGAGCAGTTTCGCCTACCGCCATCAACCTGTCGGAACGGTAAATGAATATGGAACGAATGGGGTCTTTCACCGACTCGTATTTAGCAGGTTTCCATGTCGGCGCCCGTTCTTCCCACCTGTCTTTGTATGTCGATACAGTAATATCGGTACTCCAGAACATATTTTGGTTACTGATATTTACGGTATTCAGCGTCAATTCGAAGCCTGTTCCCCTTGTTTTCCCGATATTGTCGGCAATTGTTGTAATTTCGTGATACGAAAGCAAACTTCTGTTAGTTACCAGCAAGTCGGAGATAACGCGGTTGTAGTATTCTGCCGAAATATTGATGCGGTTGTTAATAAAACCCAAATCCAGACCTACGTTAAACTCGCTTGTAGTTTCCCATGTTAAAGCGGGATTACCCAGACGGGTTACCCCAACGCCTGTGCTTCCGCTTTCTCCGAACACAAAACTTGCTCCGGCGCCGTACGCATCCAAAATCCTGTTTCCGACGTTGGAATTTCCTGTTTGTCCGTATCCTGCTCTCAATTTACCGTTCGAGATGATGCCGGAAAGAGATTCCATAAACGCTTCGTCGCTAAACCGCCATCCGACAGATGCGGAAGGGAAATAGCCCCAGCGGTATTTCGGGTTAAAATCCGAATCGCCGTCGGCGCGTATCGTTGCCGTAAGGAGATATTTTCCCATGAACGAATAATTGATTCGTCCGAAATACGAGCCAAGCGAACTTTTACTTGCCCACGAATTGACCGACGGTCTTGCTCCGTTACCAACCTGAAGATTGTTGTACAGAAAACCGTCTATCGGGAAATCGGTGTTACCGGCATATACGCCTTCGGTGTTGAACTGCTGATAGGAGTATCCGACCAGCGCCGTCAAGTTGTGGGAACCGATATTCAAACTGTAATTTGCCGTCAAATCCATAAGGTAATCCATCATATCTTCCTGCGTTATGTTTGCATTTCCGTTTGTAGCGGCTCCTGCAAGGGTTGTAGTTGGCAGATACGCTTTTCGTTTGGCGTATTTTCTGTCTGTACCCAACGATGCCTTAAGCAATAAATTCTTAATGGGTTCGACCTGCAAATATACCGAGCCCAGCAAACGGTCTTTGGTGGTATTATCGACAATTTCGAGCAACGAAACAGGGTTTGGCACCTGTGTCATATCGGGGTTAAGCGAATAGTTGCCGTTTTCGTCGCGCACAGGCACGTATGGAGCAAATCGCACCGCCGAAACGATGACGCCCGAATTTTCCCATTCGGAATCGCCCAACGGCACATTGTCGTACTTGTTGTGGCTCAGATTCAGCGATACGCCCGCTTTCACATACTTGGACATCTGCCGGTCTAAATTGACGTTAGCCGTCAGACGCTCCATGTTGTTGTTTTTGATAACGCCCTGCTGATTGAAATAGTTGATAGAAGCCATATACTGAGTAGTCTCCGTGCCGCCGGTCATCGACAGGTTATGCGACTGTTGCACGCCTGTACGGGTAACTTCATTGAAATAGTCCGTAGTTTTTGCTTCCGCTATCTGAGTGTCGGAATATCGAGGCGTAAAAGCCGGCGGGTTCGGATTGGGCGTAGTATATGCGGCATAAATATCCAGTCCGTTCTCCTGCAAATACCGTTCGTACACGACTTTGTTCCAATGTGTCATGTACTCTTTTGCATCGAGCATTTTGTATCCGTTTTTCATGTTTTGAACAGACAGGTTGCCCGAATAGTTCACTTTCATTTGTCCCTGCCTGCCTCGTTTGGTAGTAACGATAATTACTCCATGCCCTGCACGCGAGCCGTAAATAGCCGTAGAACTTGCGTCTTTCAACACTTCGATAGACGCAATGTCGTTGGGATTAAGCGACTCTAAAAGATTGTCCGTGCTTCCGGCGCTGTAACGCGAACCCGAACCGAGATTTGACGCCGAAGTAACGGGAAAACCGTCGATGATAATCAAAGGCTCGTTACCTGCGCTGATGGACGTTTCGCCCCGGATTCGGAATTTGCTTCCGCCGCCTACCTGCGCGCTGTTTTGCGTAACGCGCATACCGGCGGCTTTACCCGCTAAGGCATGGCTGACAGTAGAAAAGGTAGCTACAGGCGTATCATCCAATTTAATGGATGAAATAGCTCCCGTAAGGTCGCGCTTCTTCTGTACGCCGTAACCGACTACTACAATCTCGTCTAAAGCCTGCGCGTCTTCTTCCAGAACGACGTCGATTCGCTCCTGTCCGTCGTACTCGATTTCTTGCGTAACAAATCCCATAAACGAGAAAACCAAAACAGAGCCTTTGTCCGGCGTTTTCACGGAATAATGTCCGGTATTGTCGCTAACCACTCCGTATGTAGTGCCTTTCACTACAATACTTACGCTCGACAACGGTTCGCCGGATGCGTCGGTTATACGACCGGCGACGTTTATGTTTTGCGAAAACGTTTGTTGGATGTTAAATATACATAACAAAGCCAACAGAATAAATTTTTTCATAACTTTTAAATTTTTATAACTATACATACTTTTTATTGTAAAAATCATTTTAAATGTTTGTTTTTAAATGTTGTACTAATATTTACTTTTCAGGGATATGTATCTAATACATTAATCCATGCTGCAATTTACCTCATCTTATCATATCTGTACACCTCCTCAAAATATTATTTAATTCTCTCTCCATCTATTTTATTATCTTTATGTATTCTCTCTCATTATTGATATAAGTAAAGAAACTGTATCACATTTTGAATACTTATATTCACATAATCAATAAAATAATAATACTTTAATCTTTATATTACTTTTACAAAGGTAAAATATTTTTAATATATACCAATAAATTTGAGAAAAAAATGACGATGACATAATCTGCGGGGAATGACATTTTTGTATAATGTATAACTAACCGACTGCCTTCCTTCCTGAACACCGAAAGTTTGCAAACGAACTCAGTTCCGACCTTCCGGCTTCCACCTTCCGAACTGCGCGCGACAAAGCAATTCGGAATCTCTTATTAATAAATATTCAAATAATTTCGGTTTATGTAATAAATATTACCTTTGCAAGCGAAAAATTTGTTTAATAACAT
>JAIRLF010000053.1 GCA_031259655.1 Prevotellaceae bacterium | reverse complement strand
TCGAACCGTATTTTAAGAATATTACGAGGGACAGACGCTGGAAAATATCAACCAAAATGAATATGATGTTTTGCGATTTACTGAAGATGGTTAGCTTTTATCATTTGAAATTTGAAGGTGAATAAAAGAAGATGAAAAAGAAAGGGAACGAATTTAAAGGATTAGCAGGTGGTAAAAATTACAGGAACTTTGCCCGTTTGTTTGGATTTACTGCCGCCTTTTACAGGAAAGGGATTGGAAATGTAACGCTCTCCGACGGGATGAGAGCGCTTGATTTGGGATGTGGACCTGGCGCGTTGAGTTTTGCACTGGCAGAAAGGGCGTCTTCACAAGCGGGAATCATCGGTATTGACATTTCCAAAGACCAGTTGAATTATGCGCAAAGTCAATGCTCTCAATATGACTGCAACATCCGCTTTGAAAACTGCTCAATGGATGAACTTCCTTATCCGGACGAATATTTCGATGTAGTGGTTACGTCAATGGCGTTGCACGAAACGCCTCCTGACGTACGACGGGCAGCCATTGTCCAAACGGCTCGTACGCTCAAAAAGGGAGGCCGCTTCATTCTGGTGGACTGGAGTAAACCGAAATTCGGATTATGGGGCGTTTTCTGGTTCCCAATGATTTGCTGGGGAGAACAAAACAGGGATAATTGGAGGAATGTATATCCCGAATTGTGCAGGCACAATGGTTTACAATTGAAAGAAGACTGCTATATCAACTCCATTGCACGGAGACAGGTATTTCAAAAAGAATAATCGGGACAATGGTAAATATATTAGTAATCACAAGTTTGGCGATATTCTATTCGCTGTTTATCGGGCGCACGGCGTTATTGTATAGCGACGGGATTAAAGTGTGGGTTATTGGAACGAGTTCACAAAACCGGTTTGAAAAGATATTGGAAGGAATCTTATTTCCTTTTTTATTGCTGTGGACAATATCAATTGTGTGTATGGCATTAAATCTCCGTATCAACCATATTGTTTTTGAGATACTTTTCAGTGTATCCCTGTTAAAATGGATTGGTATCGTATGGTGCTATATAGGACTTTTCATTTTCCTTTGGGCATTAATCTCATTTGGGAAAGCATGGCGCATCGGCATTGATAAAACTCATTCCAACGAATTGGTAATGACAGGAATATTTTCATTATCGCGTAATCCGATATTTTTGTTTATAGACATATATTTTATGGGAATTTTACTAATATATCCGAATATTCTGTTTATTACATTAACCTTGTGTACAATTATCGGAATACACTTTCAGATCATTCGCGAAGAAAAATTTCTGCTAAATAAATTTGGAGAAAAATATGCTGAATACAAGCGAAAAACAAGGAGATACCTATAATATCGAGTGAGAAAACATACATTTTGAGAATGAAACAGGGAGAAATGAGGAACAGAATGGTAAGAAAATCAGGGAATACAAGCGCGATGATGTATTTTTATATCAATAATCCGAAAATATTCGCTTCGTGGTCGCCTTAACAACATCTGTTGAGCATTTGAGCAACAAATATCTGTTTATATTAAAAAACTTATTACCTTTGCAGAAGATTATAACATAAATTGTTTTATATGAAACGAGTATATTACACTCTATTTTTAACATTATTTGCTTGTATAGCAATATCATGTCAGCAGAACGAAAAAAGTTTTTTTTCGGATAAAGAATATCGGGAACAAGTCAAAACCGATTTCCAGAAACGTAAATCTATAATAACACATACGAGAGCGAAGGCGCTTTTTTCTGTTTTCGACAGGACAGATTTGAGTTTGGAAGAGAGAGAAGCGTTGGAATTTTTGTTTGCCTACATGCCATTGAACGATTTGTCGGATTATGACGGCGATTTTTATCTTTCACAGGTACGTGCGGCTTTCGAAGCGCGTAATTTTTTTGAATGGGGAGCAAAAATACCCGAAGACATATTCCGTCATTTTGTTTTAGTCTATCGTATTAATAATGAGAATTTAGATTCTGCAAGAATTGTGTTTTTCAACGAACTGAAAGACCGCGTGAAAAATCTCAGCATGGAAGCTGCGGCATTGGAAGTAAACCACTGGTGTCATGAAAAAGTAAATTACAGAGGCACAGACGGTCGGACTTCCGCTCCTTTGGCTTTGGTACGAACCGCATGGGGACGTTGCGGCGAAGAGTCGACTTTCACAACAACCGCTTTACGGGCTGTTGGAATCCCTGCGCGCCAATGCTATACTCCGCGATGGGCGCATACCGACGATAATCACGCATGGGTCGAAGTGTGGATTGACGGCAAATGGCATTTCATGGGCGCCTGCGAACCCGAGCCGGTGCTCGACGCCGCATGGTTTACCGCTCCCGCTAAACGAGCAATGATGGTTCACACAAACGTTTTCGGAAAATATACGGGCGAAGAAGAAAAAAATATCGACAAACCAATGTATTCAACTATCAATCTGTTATCTAACTATACCGATGTCCGCGAAGCAAACGCTTTGGTAACCGACGCCGCAGGTAAACCCGTCTCCGGCGCAAAGGTCGCGTTCAAAGTATATAACTATGCTGAATATTATTCGATTGTAGAATCGATAACAGACTCTGCCGGTAAAGCATCGATATATACCGGCGTTGGCGACGTGCTGGTATGGGCAAGCAAAGACGGGGTTTTCGGATATGCTGTTTCATCGCCGAAAAATGCGAGCGTTACAATCATTCTAAATAAAAAGGAAGGCGACAGTTTCGAAGACACTTACGAAATAGTTCCTCCTGTAGAACAAAAAGTTGCAGGCGTACCTCCCGAACTTGCTGCCGAAAATGGACGGCGGTCACGTCTGGAAGATTCTATACGTAAAGCATATATGGATACATTTATCGACGAACAGAGGGCTAAGGATTTTGCGGCAAGCCTGAGCCTGTCCGCCGAAGAAACGTGGAAATACTTAAATTCGTCGCAAGGAAACTGGAACGAAATCAAAAATTTCATCGAAAAACATAAGGACGACAAATATCTGTTTCCGTTTCTCTCGTCTATTTCGAGTAAAGATTTGCGCGATACTCCCGAACACATACTCACAAGTCATTTGCAAGGATTCCACAAAATCGGCGTAAAAGCCGGCACTCCGGACGATATCGTTACCCGAAACCTGCTATCGCCAAGAATATCAAGGGAAATAATCCGTCCATGGAGAGTGTTTTTCCAAAACGAGTTCGATGATAACAGTGTAGTGGAATCTGTTCAGGCAAATGTCGGCGAAATAGTCAATTATGTAAAAGAGAATGTCAAAACGGACGACGAACAGAACTATTATAATTGCCCTGTCACTCCTCAAGGCGTGTACGAAATGAAAATCGCTGATAAACAGTCGCGTAACATCTTTTTTGTTTCCTTATGCCGGAGCGCCGGTATTGCAGCCCGTTTGAATATGGCGACAGGTCGTCCGCAATATTATGACGGCGAATGGAAAAATGCCGAATTTGACGATGATATTAAAGAAATATATCCTCAGGCGAAAATTGCTTTTGTCAGCGCCAAAAGTAATGTGCTTAAACCGCAGTATGGCGCTCATTATTCCTTAGCCCGTTTCCAGAATGGAGACTTTGTTACATTGAACTTACGTGGAAACGCTTCAACTATTTCTGTCGATGAAGGTTACTATCGGCTGATGATAGGAAGCCGTGCAAATGACGGTTCGGTGACAATCAATAATAAATATTTCGAAATCAAAGAAAACCAAACGCTGAATCTGGAAATCAAAATGCCAGAAGTTGTTAGTAAAGTGCAGGTTTTGGGGATAATCGACATGAATACAAAAATCACTCTGACGGGAGGTAACGAAACGACTTTGAAAGACTTGTCCAACGGAAACGGCGTCGTGTTGTGTTTTGCCGACCCCGATAAAGAACCGACAAAGCACATTCTACAGGATTTACCCGCTCAAAGCGATGAATTGAACAAGTGGGGAGGCGGAATTTTGTTTCTCGTTCCCGACGATAAGCTAAGCACGGCGTTTGACTATACGGTATTCAAAAATTTGCCGAAAAATAATGTTTGGGGAGTGGATAACAAACGTTCGCTGTTGAACGAAACAATATCAACTCTGAAATTGAGTTTCGAAGACAATTTCCCCTTAACTCTGTTTTTGACAAATAACGGCGGAATAATTTATTATTCGACAGGATATAAAATCGGAATAGGTGAAGATATTGTTAAGGTAATAAAAACCAATTGATGGGTAAATTTCCTGCAAATGAATCGGAAACAGTAGAGTTCAAGACATCGTTCAATGTTGAAACCATTGATATAATGCAAAAACGAATAGCAATTTTAGGTTCTACAGGTTCAATAGGGACGCAGGCGCTGGAAGTTATTTCGGAACATTCCGAATCGTTTGCTGTCGAAACACTCACAGCAAACAATAATGCAGAATTACTTATTGAGCAGGCGCTTCGATTTCAGCCCGATACGGTTGTGATAGCTAATGAAAACTTATACAGCCAAGTTTCAGATTCATTAAAAGACTATCCCATAAAAGTATATGCCGGCAACAAAGCTTTGGAACAAATCGTCAGTCAAAGCAATATCGACATAGTGTTGAACGCATTAGTCGGATATTCGGGACTTATACCTACCATACGGGCAATAGAAGCAGGCAAAATCATCGCTCTGGCTAACAAGGAAACTCTGGTTGTCGCCGGCGAATTAGTGATGAATCTCGCTGTACAACATAGCGTTCCGATAATTCCCGTCGATTCGGAACATTCGGCGATTTTTCAATGTCTGTCGGGAGAATTTGCGCCAATCGACCGGATATATCTGACGGCTTCGGGAGGTCCGTTCCTGAACTTTCCCGTTGAGAAACTTGCAACAGTCACAAAAGAAGATGCATTGAAACATCCTCGTTGGGAAATGGGCGCAAAAATCACAATTGATTCTGCGACTATGATGAATAAGGGATTTGAAGTCATTGAAGCACACTGGCTTTTCGCTACTCCCGACGACGATATCAAAGTACTTGTTCATCCTCAATCAATAATTCATTCTATGGTGCAGTTCAAAGACGGCGCAATAAAAGCCCAACTGGGAGAGCCAAGTATGAAAGTCCCTATTCAGTATGCTCTTACGTATCCCGACAGGGTAGAGTGTAATGTGAAAAGAGTGAATTTTGCCGATTATCAAGCGTTGACGTTTGCAGAACCTGATTTCGGAAAGTTTCCATGTCTGGACATTGCATACAAAGCCCTTCGCGCCGGGGGAACCGTACCGTGTACGATGAATGCGGCAAATGAAGTTGCCGTACAAGCATTTTTAAATGAAAAGATAAGATATACAGATATATACGCCCTCATTTCGGAAACAATAGACGCGATAAACAAGATTGATAAGCCCTCTCTTAACGATTATATCGAAACAGATAGAATATCAAGATTAAAAGCAGACGAAATACTTAAGGTATTAACCGGTCGCTTGTAAGTTGAAAATGTGTACGCAGTTATTATGAAATAGAATATAAATTACAGAATATGGAACAAACAAATTCAAGAACAGCTGATTTCTATCAAAAATCGATACTGAAAACTGTTTCGGACGAAGAATTTGCTTCAATATACAGTCAGGATGCTTTGTCAAAGTATAAAAATATACTGTCGATATCTTCGGATGCCGGATATATTATTGATTTTCAAAAACGATGCTTTCATTACGTTTCCAGTCGCGATTTATTTCTTTGTGGCTATTCGCAGGAAGATGTTATGCGGTTGGGCTATGATTTTTATCCTTATATCGTTCACAAGGACGATTTGCAGCTGTTAGCGAAAATGCACTGCGCTGTCCTGAACAGTCCGTACATCGCGGAATGTCAGGAAAATATTGCTCATTTCTCTTTTACTGTCCGAATTAAAATGTATCCGGATATAACCTCAAAAACAGAATATCAGATGATTTATCATAGATTAAAACCGGTGTTTTTTAACAGAAAACTGTGTTTCGGAATATGTATGATGAACGTTTCGGCGCTACGTACCTCCGGCAATCTGAGGGTTTATTTTGGCGAAAACAAACATTCTTTTGATGAATACTCTTTTATAAACCGGCTGTGGAAGACGAAACCGGCAGAACATCTGACAGAACGGGAAATATTTATACTCAAACTTGCCAAACAGGGTGTAAACAACAAAGAAATTGCGGATAAAATAGGGATAAAATATGAAACACTGCGAAATATAAATACTTCGATTCATCAAAAACTTGGAGTGGAAACTATGGAACAGGCGATTGTTTTTGCTACAAACCATCTGATGCTGTTTGACACAACACGAGAAGATTCCCCAAAAGACGAATGTGAAACGAAGAACAAACAGCATTACCGGAAATTGCCTCAAGACAGGCTTGAGTATATTCAGGACTGTTTGGATAAAGGGCAAAGTGTTAACTCTTTAGCAAAAGAAATCGGGATTGCAAGAAGTTCTATACGTCATGCTGTCAAGACCGGGAAATTAGTCAAAAAATAAAAAAAACATGAAAACTTATTCGAAAAATCGGCTAAAATTATCAACCGTAAATTTAGCCGATGTATAATGTTGATTAATAATATCAAAAAAAATGACAATTGTCTATTGCACAGTAAAAACAAACACTGTACTTTTGTCGAAATTTTTGATGATTAGAATATAAATTAATTAATGACGAAGTTGTGAAAAAAATGAATATTTGTAAGTTGATAGTATTAATGTTTATTGTATCCATCGGGTTAATTGCCTGCAAAGATAAAAAGATTATCGAGACAGAATATATTGTAAAAGAATGGATAGGAAAAACTATTCGAATTCCAAATATTAAATTTACTTATGTGTCTATCAAAGACTCCTTAAAATATATTTCTAAAACTAATATAAACAAATATAAAATTTTGCTTTATACAGACTCTACAGGTTGCACAGAGTGTAAACTTCAATTACATATCTGGAAAACATATATAGACGATTTTCATTCTAAAGTAGATTTTCTGTTTTATTTTCAACCTAAAAACGAAAAAATGCTATTATCTATGCTTAAATATAAACAAATTGATTATCCTATTTATATTGACAATATAGGGGAATTGAATAAATTAAACAATTTTCCTACTAATCCAATGTTTCAATGTTTTCTGTTAGATAAAAACAATATAGTAGTTGCTATAGGCAATCCCGTTAATAATCAAAGTGTATGGGAATTATACAAAAAGATAATAATGGGACAAATTTCCACAGAATTAAATATTAAATATAAAATAAAGAAAATGTCATGAAAAATTTAAAAATTTTAATTGTTTGTGCAGGAGTAAGTATAATTACTGCATCAATAGTAGGAGTGCGTTTAAATACGCAAAAAGAAGTGTTTAGTGTTTCGGTTAACATTGAAGCATTAACAAGTGAATCATCGATTTATAAGTGTAGTACTAATTCAGGCGAGTCCCTATACTTTATAGGTAACAACATGTATACGTCGACATCGCAGTGGTGTAATTATATTATACAAAATGCGCTATTTTGTATAAATAGCTATACCCTATTTAAAAATGGGGTTATGGTGGAGACCGAATGGGATTCAGTAATTTGTATATGAGTTTTATACAAAGACCTTAATGAGAATAAAGTGGAGAGAAGTGATTCTCTCCTCCTTCTCCTTTTGTGGTTATTATTTTTTAGTTCATTTATATAAATTTAGAAATTATTTAAGGACATGAAGTTTAATTTGTTATTATGTGTTTTTCTATTTATGTCTTGTGTTAAAAATACAAATTTTGAATCAAAAGGTATTGCACAACATATTATAGATGTTGATTTGGTTAATAAAGAAAAGGAAATTTACGCATCATCAATTTTTGAAAGCGTCCGAGCAATTATTTTAGAAGAAACCGATGATGCTGTAATA
>JAIRLF010000026.1 GCA_031259655.1 Prevotellaceae bacterium | reverse complement strand
CCCGCTTCAAATATCATCACAAATATTTCCGGCGGAGGACTTGGATACTTCACTACTTATGCCGGTTCTACCGCAGAAACGATTGTGAAGCGGGAATGAAAAGTTTAGCCGGCGCAAGTCGCAACCGCCGATTGTTCAATTTTCAATTCGCAGAGTCCTCATGGAATTTTGCGCTCAAATAAGCAATCATAGAAGTAATTCGGTCGAAAGCCTCCGCAGTTTCGTCGGAAATTCGTTCGTGTTTCATTTTCAACAACAATTTGGCATACAGAGCATCGAAAGCAATTTCGATATCGGAAGTTTTCTTAGCCGATTTTTCTCTGAAAAGTTCGATATCGTCCTTTGCGGCGACAAATAAGGATTTATATTTTGCATCGTTTTCTACAAGAGACAGATGCAAATCGTTCAGTTCCCGTATAACATGCAACGAATGATAGTTATGTCCGAACTCCTCCTTTTTTTCCTCTTTCAGCAAGTCGATAATTCCGATATACCAATACAGGATTTCGTGTTTTTTATCATCGGAGACATTCAGCGGCTCGACTAATGTTCGAAAAATCAAATCCCTGTCGAACTTCAATACGCGCAACAAGTCCTCGATTTGCCACATATACAGAACATATTCGGCAATATTTTCGTTTCGTTTCTTTTTTGCTATCAACATATTCCGTGCGTTTTAGTTAATCGGGGTTAAAACAAATATTTACTTAGCAGATTAAGCGCTTCCGCCTTATGTTCGCTGTCGGTGAGTATACTGATATTGTGGCGACTGCCTCCATACGACACCATCCGCACAGGCACCTTGTCCAAAGCCATAAACACTTTTGAGATAGAGTCTTTGCTGTGCATTATATTGTTTCCGACAATGCAAATTATCGTCATATTCCGGTCGATTTCCACATTGCCATAGAGACGGAGTTCCTGCGCAATTTTATCTAAATGCTTTGTATTGTCGATAGTTAGCGACACAGCTATTTCGGAAGTTGTAATCATATCAATCGGAGTTTGATAGCTTTCAAACACTTCGAACACTTTACGCAAAAAACCGTACGCCATCAGCATTCGTCCCGATTTGATTTTTATCGCGGTGATATCATCTTTGGCTGCAATCGCTTTGATACCTTCGTTTTTTGATGTTGAAGAGATTACAGTCCCTGGCGCTTGCGGTTCCATCGTATTTTTCAGAAGGAGAGGGATATTCGCTTCCTGCGCAGGCCAGACGCTTGCCGGATGCAGGATTTTCGCCCCGAAGTAAGCCAGTTCGGCTGCTTCGTCGAACGACAATTCCCTGATAGCTTTCGTGTTTTCGACAAAACGGGGGTCGTTGTTGTGGAATCCGTCAATATCCGTCCATATCTGGACTTCTTTGGCGTTGACAGCCTTGCCGATAAGCGATGCCGAATAGTCGCTGCCTCCGCGTTTCAGGTTATTGATTTCGCCGTTAGCATCCCGACATATAAAACCTTGCGTGATAAACAGTTTTACTCCGGGGTAGGAGTTCAATTCCCTGTTTATCTGTTCTTTGATATAATAATTATCGGGTTCTCCGTTTCGGTCGTTCCGCATAAAATTCAAAGCCGGCAGAAGCGCCGAATTGATTCCCGATTCTTCGCAATATAACTGAGTCAGAGCGGTTGAGAGCAATTCGCCCTGTGCAAGTATCGTACATTCGGCAACTGCATTGCAGTCGACCTTCTCGAAATTGCGTAACAGGTCGAACCGGTTTTTGATTAATTCTTTTCCTTTAAGTTTGTATTCTTCCGTCGAGTAGAGTTCGTCAACCACTTTTTCGTATTTGTCTTCCAACTGGTCGATTTCGGCGATAACATCTTTGTTTCCTGCGTAAAACAATCC
Source organism: Prevotellaceae bacterium (assembly GCA_031259655.1). Classification (GTDB taxonomy): domain Bacteria; phylum Bacteroidota; class Bacteroidia; order Bacteroidales; family UBA932; genus JAIRLF01. Next base: position 6,297 of record JAIRLF010000026.1, on the reverse strand, counting down.
GGATATTTTTACAAGGGCATTCGTTGTGCCCGACATTGCAGACAACACTACTATTTTGGGATTGTTGTCATTTATCAAATTTACAACCGATTTGATTCGTTCGGGAGAGCCAACCGACGTGCCTCCAAATTTCATTACTATCATTATAAAATCCTATTTATATTTTAAAATTCGGGCGCAAAATTACACGATTATTTTGTTTTTTGACATGTAGACTGCAAAATATTTTTAACGTTACGGATAATTGATTGTAATACGAACAATTACAAATCACATTTCATTTCAAATAATCATCGAAATAGTTTGTAATTTTCTGCATCAAATGTATACGGTCTCTTCCTCCAACGTTGTGTTCGGCGCGGGGATAAGGAAAATAATCTACCTGTACGCCGTTTTTTACACATTCGCGGATAAAACTCAGACTGTGTTCTATAACTACTACAGGGTCAATCAATCCATGACAAATCAGGAGTTTCCCCTTCAAATCTTTCGCTTTGTTAATCAGACTTGTTTTGCTGTATCCTTCGGGATTTTCGTCGGGCGTGTCCATATAACGTTCGCCGTACATCACTTCGTACCATTTCCAGTCGATAACCGGACCGCCGGCAACAGCGACCTTGTATATGTCGGGGTAATTGGTAATCAGCGAAATGGTCATAAAACCGCCGTAACTCCAGCCGTGTACTCCGATACGGTCTGCGTCGACCCAGGGTTTCGATTTCAACAGTTCGATTCCCTTAATTTGGTCAGCCATTTCGCGTTGACCGCATTGACGGTGTATAGCGTGCGCGAAATCTTTTCCGCGATTGTTTGTCCCGTGATTGTCCATGACAAAAACCACATAGCCGTGTTGAGCCATATACATTTCCCACAGTCCCGACGAAGCCGTCCAATTGTTCTTTACCAATTGCGAATGAGGTCCGCCATATACGTAAACGAGAACGGGATATTTGCGGGTAGAATCAAATTCTGCGGGTTTGATTAAGCGATAATAAAGGTCGTAACCGTCGTCGGATTTCACTGTTCCAAGTGTTATTTCGCCGGTTGCGTACTGTTCGAGGGGATTTTTCGCCTCGAAAATCCGGCGGGTTTTCTTTTTGTTTACGTCTGTGATTTCGATGATTCTAGGCACGTTCAGACTGCTGTAATTGTCTATAAACCACGAACAGTCCTTGCTCATTGATATGCTGTGCCATCCTTCGCCCGAGGTCAGGCGGACGGTTTTGCCGGTCTTGATATTCGTCTGAAAAAGATGTTCTTCCACCGGACTGACTTCGGTGGAGAGATAGTAAAGATTTTTGCCGGTTTTGTCCACAGCGACAAATTTCACGTCGGCATCTACGGGAGTAAGGCGTTTTATCAGCTTCCCGTCTGATGCATCGTGCAGATACAGGCTCAAATAGCCGTCTCTATTGTCGGTTGTGTATATAAACTGTTCGCCTTTTTCGTCCAAAAAGCGCAACCGGTGTTCCGGTTCGATATAAGTGTCTGATTTCTCTTCGAATAAGGTGGAAATAAACTTCCCTGTCGAAGCGTCATATTTGTTCAGCCGCAGATGGTCTTGCCCGCGATTAAGCGCTTGTACGTAAATCACATCCGACAGCGGCGACCATGTAATATTCGTGAGATACCTGTCGTGTTCAAAGTCGGTAACTTCGAGAAAATGTGTTTGTTTCGTTGCAATATTGTATATTCCCAGAGAGATTTGTTCGGATTTCATGCCTGCCATGGGATATTTTATTTCTTTCACCGAACTGGTGCGCGTAGTGATGTCCAACAGCGGAACTGTCTCAACCTGTGATTCATCCTTGCGATAGAAAGCGAGTTTTTTTCCGTCCGGCGACCAGAATATTCCGCCATAAATACCAAATTCCTCGCGACTAACGGTTTGCCCGTTTACGATATTTTTGTCTTTATCGTTCGTTACGGCGAATTTATCACCCTGTTCGTTAATATAAAACAGATTATTGTCCTCCGTACAGGCATAAAGTTTTCCCGCCGCGGAGTATGTCAGGTTTTCGACATTTTCGGGAAATGTTACCGTCCTGATAAGGGTTTTATCAAGCAAATTTACTCGATGTTCTTTGCCCTGATGACTAATTTTCAGGGTGTTTTCGTCAAGCCACGAATACGGTGGAAATCTTTTTAAATCAAGTCCGAGAATAGTGTTGAACTCATCGACGGTAAGCAACGTCTTTTTCGCGCCTTTAGTGTCTTCGGCAACCAAATTCTTCTCTTCGATATATGTGTAACTGTTCAAATTGCCTTGCCATACAAGATATTTTGATTCGGGACGAAGATGATAGCCTAAAACAGCTTCTTCCATAGTGAAAATTTTGTCCTGAGCGCCGGAATTAATAGTTATACATAACGCAATTATTAAAGCTAATGTTATCCTTTTCATTGTTTTATACATTATATTACGATTCTTTTTTACGGCATAAATATAGTTGTTTTATTTGATTTATGAATGCATTTCAAATTTAAGTGCGGCGTTGTTGTTACTATATTACATCACCAAGTATTACTATATCACATCACCAAGTATTACTATATTACATCATCAAGTATTACTATATTACATCATCAAGTATTACTATATTACATCATCAAGTATTACTATATTACATCACCAAGTATTACTATATTACATCATCAAGTATTACTATATTACATCGCCAAGTATTACTATATTACATCATCAAGTATTACTATATTACATCATCAAGTATTACTATATTACATCGCCAAGTATTACTATATTACATCACCAAGTATTACTATATTACATCATCAAGTATTGATATTTTTCATTTCTTTTCGTACACTTTTCGAACAAATTCATATCTTTGCATTTTTAAAATAAACATATAATTTTCTAATATGAAACACACATTTTTTAACGTATCCATACTGACAGTCGGCGTCGTACTGCTGTCATTTTTTGGATGTAAAGACAGATTGGCGGACGAATTTGCGAATCCGCCTGCCGACCAGCGCGTAGGCTGTTACTGGTACTGGATAGACAGCAAAATCACAAAAGAAGGCGTGATTGCCGACCTTCAAGCGATGAAAAAAGCCGGAATCACACGCGCGTATATCGGATTGACAGGCGGCGGACAGGATGTGAAGTTCATGTCCGAACAGTGGTGGGAAGTCATTCACACAGCAATGAAAACAGCCACCGACCTCGATATCGAAATCGGCATGTTCAACTGTCCGGGCTGGTCGCAGTCCGGCGGACCCTGGATTAAGCCCTCACAATCGATGCGTTATCTGACTTCGATTCAGCGCACAGTCACAGGTCCACAAAAGATTTCGGAAAAAATCTCGCTTTCCGGCGAGCAGATAACCGATGTATACAATCTGTCTTGGGGTAATGAGAATTATCAGGGTAAACCCGAAGACTTTCAGGATGTCAAAGTTCTTGCTTTTCCGGTCAAGACGGCGAATATCAAGAACTATTTCGCCGCCGACGGAGCAAAAATCACTTTTTCGTCAAATATCGACGCTAAAACATTTCCCGTCAGACTTCCCGGAAGAAGCGAATCATCGATTACGCTCACGCTTCCCAAACCGGTTTCCGCACAGGGACTGTTAATCCGGATTGCCGGCAGTTTCAACAGTCAGAGCGAATTGCAAGCCAAAGTAAACGGCGCTTTTGTTACGATAAAAAAATTCTACATGGATCGTACGGACACAGGACTCAGTCGCGGCTTCCTGCCGTTTTCGCCGTTTGCGATTTCCTTTCCGAAAACGGAGGCGTCCGAGTTTCGGATAGTCTTTCGCAACACAAACGACCATTCGACAGTCACCGGCATTTCGCTCACCGAAGCGCCTATTATCGAGCGTTTTCCCGAAAAGACGTTTGCCAAGATGTTCAACAGCCTTGCGCCGCCCTGGGACGCTTTCATGTGGGAAACAGAGACCGCCGACGCTTCGCTTTCGATTGACCCGAAGAGCGTTGTCGATATTTCCGGAAAACTCGCCGCCGACGGAACGCTTACCTGGGATGTTCCCGAAGGCGATTGGGTGATTATGCGTACGGGAATGCTTCCGACCGGACTGCAAAACTCGCCCGCTATCGAAGGCGGAGCCGGTCCCGAAGTCGATAAACTTTCCTACGAACTTACGCAGTATCATTTCGACGCCTATCTCGGCGAAATACTCCGCCGCATCCCCGCCGCCGACCGGAAATCGTGGAAATACAACATCATGGATTCATACGAAAAAGGCGGACAGAATTTCACCGACAATTTTATCGAAATCTTCAAAGAACGTTACGGTTACGACCCTGTTCCGTATATTCCGTCGTATTTCGGTTTTCCGATAGGTTCGCCGGAATTGTCAGACCGTTTTCTCTGGGATATGCGACGGCTTGTCGCCGACCGTATTGCTAACGAATACGCGCGTGCGCTTGCCGACCGCTCGCACGAAAACGGACAGTTGACATGGTTCGAAAATTACGGCTCGTGGGGATTTGCCGGAGAATTTTTGCAGTACGGCGGTCAGTCGGACGAAGTCGGAGGCGAGTTTTGGACGACCGATTTTATCGGCGACGAAGAAATCCGTTGCGCAAGCTCATGCGCTCATACTTACGGCAAAACCAAAGTCTGGGCTGAAGCGCTCACTTCCGGCGGCGGACATTACACGTATCATCCGGGCAACCTGAAACGTCGCGGCGACTGGTCGCTTGCCGAAGGCGTCAACGCGTTCATCCTGCACGTCTACATCCAGCAACAGGCAGACAATGTTTACCCGGGCGTCGACGCATGGTACAATATTCAGTTCAACCGTAAAAATACCTGGTTTTCGCAGTTCGATTTGTATACCGACTACCTCCGCCGTTGCGGACACATGCTGCAACAGGGGCTTGACGTTTCCGATATTGCGTATTTCATTGGTGAAGACGCTCCGAAAATGCGTGGTGTTACCGATCCGCCGGCGCCGGCAGGTTATCACTATGACCATATCAATGCCGAAGTATTGTTGCGCGATGCAAAAGTAATTGACAAGAAATTAGTTTTACCGCACGGTACTTCGTTCCACGTTCTGGTGATGCCGCCACAGGATGATATTCGTCCCGAAATATTTGCAAAAATCGCAGAATTTGTCGATGCCGGACTGCCGGTGATCGCAACCGTTCGTCCGGTCAGGTCGCCATCGCTCGAAAATTATCCTGCTGCCGACAGTCAGGTTCGCGAAATCGCTGCCAATCTCTGGGATAACAAAAAGATTCTCAACACGACGGTCGAAGACCTCTTCAAAAACGCGCTCCGATTGCCGCCCGATTTCGTCGCCTCGTCGCCGGCGCTTCAATATACGCACCGGAGAGACGGCGATACGGATATTTATTTTGTAACCAACCCGTCCGACGCTCGTGTTCAGGACACGCCGGCGTTCCGTGTCTACGGCAAACAGCCCGAACTCTGGAATCCCGTAACCGGCAAACACCGGTCACTGCCTGCATTTACCCAAATTGAAGAAAATAAAACAACATCCGTACCGCTCCGGTTAGAGGCAGACGAAAGTGTCTTCATTGTCTTCCGCAAAGCCGCAAAAGCGCCGGCCGAAAGCGAACTCGCCATGAATTTCCCGGCCTTGAAAGTCGTCGCGGAAGTCGACGTGCCCTGGACGGTCGCCTTCGAATCGGACGAAATCAAACGCGGACCCGTCGAACCGGTAACTTTCGAGAAATTAACGGACTGGTCGAAACATGCCGACGAGCGTATCAAATACTTTTCCGGCACGGCAGTCTACAAGACTTCCTTCAACCTCAACTCAAAACCGTCCGGCGAATTGTATCTCGACCTCGGCAAAGTGGTAGCGATGGCAAAAGTTAAAATCAACGGTCGGTATGCCGGCGGCGTATGGACGGCGCCCTATCGCGTCGATATCACCCCGTTCGTCAAATCCGGCAGCAACGAAGTCGAAATCGAAGTCGTCAGCACGTGGGCCAACCGTATCATCGGCGACCGCAAACTGCCCACCGAACAGCGGAAATTGCATATCAGCCGCGGTCCTAACGGCGATTTGTACGAATCGGGCTTGCTCGGTCCTGTTCAAATCATCAGTTTTTAAGGCGCGTAATTTTAAAATACATAAATTTTCTAATATGAAACACACATTTTTTAACGTATCCATATTGACAGTCGGCGTCATACTGCTGTCATTTTTTGGATGCAAAGACAAGCTGGCGGAAGAGTTTGCCAATCCGCCTGCCGACCAGCGTGTAGGCTGTTACTGGTACTGGATTGACAACAAAGTTACCAAAGAAGGCGTGATAGCCGACCTTCA
>JAIRLF010000370.1 GCA_031259655.1 Prevotellaceae bacterium | reverse complement strand
ATTCTTTCTTCCACTTCGATATTTGACTAACTTCCACTTCGTAACGTGAATTCAACTTCTTTTTTGTGCGGTTTTATCCCACTCACCTGATGGAAATTTTTTTCTCACCTGAGAGAAATTTACGGCTCACCTGATGGAAATTTTTTTCTCACCTGATGGAAATTTACGGCTCACCTGATGAAAATTTACGGCTCACCTGATGAAAATTTACGGCTCACCTGATGGAAATTTACGGCTCATCTGATGGAAATTTACGGCTCATCTGATGAAAATTTACGGCTCACCTGATGAAAATTTACGGCTCACCTGAGACTAATTAATTAATTAATTCTTTTTTCTCTTTTTTCTCATTAGATGTCATTTCCTTGAGGTCAGGAAATCTGAAGTTCCCCCCTCCTATAAAAAAAATTTTTTAACCGAATTTAAACCTTTTCGTCGTTTTATCATCTGAATAATAGAATTTGGTTTTTCATAGTTTAGTTAGGTTGTAAGAAAGTGGGATACCCAATCCCACTTTCTTTTCTTGACAAACCGTTTTGAATCAATTGTATGTAAGAGTTTTTTTTCGGAAATTCAAAAAAAATTTGCAGGTTTTTTTGAATTTTAAAAAAAACAATTACCTTTGCTACCATTATGTTCATCATATATGTTGACATAATAATAAAAAAAAATTTTTGAAACATTTTTTGAATTAAAATTATATTGTATTTTTGAATAACAATTGTAACGTGACTATTAAGTATTAGATTAAATTCGTTTTTTGATTTTGTATGAAAAATTATGCAGATATTTCGCTGTTAGAGTATCTAAAGAGATATTTCGGATTCGACTTTTTTAAAGGAAATCAGGAAGTAATTATACGCAGTTTATTGTCGGGGCACGACACGTTTGTCCTGATGCCGACAGGTGGAGGAAAGTCTTTGTGTTACCAGCTACCGGCAATGATTATGGAAGGTACGGCAATCATCATTTCTCCCTTAATTGCTCTGATGAAGAATCAGGTAGACGCCATGAGGGGGTTTACCGAAGAAGAAGGTATAGCGCATTTCCTGAACTCCTCGTTGAATAAGGCGCAGATAGTAAAAGTAAAAGAAGATGTACTCAGCGGACACACCAAAATGTTGTATGTAGCGCCCGAATCGCTTACGAAAGAGGAAAACATCCAGTTTTTAAGACAACTAAAGATATCGTTTTATGCAGTAGATGAAGCGCATTGTATTTCGGAATGGGGACATGACTTCAGACCGGAATACCGGCGGATTCGTTCGATAATCGCCCAAACAGGCATAGCGCCTATCATCGCGCTGACAGCAACGGCAACCCCTAAAGTTCAGAACGACATTCAAAAAAACCTCGACATGCTGGATGCGAATGTCTTTAAATCGTCGTTCAACCGCCCGAACCTTTATTACGAAATCAGGCCTAAGGTGAACACGATGAAGGAAATCATCAAATTTATCAAAGCCAATGACGGGAAGTCGGGAATCATTTACTGCCTGAGCCGTAAAAAAGTCGAAGAAATTGCCGAGATACTGAAAGTTAATGGAATCAAAGCTTTGCCATATCATGCCGGAATGGATTCGGCTACGCGTTCGAACAATCAGGACAGTTTTCTCCTCGAAGACGTCGACGTGATTGTGGCGACAATAGCCTTCGGAATGGGAATCGACAAACCCGACGTCCGGTTCGTTATACATTATAATATACCGAAAAGTCTCGAAGGCTACTATCAGGAAACGGGAAGAGCCGGCAGAGACGGCGGCGAAGGACAATGTGTTCTGTTTTACGGATATAAAGACATACAGCGACTGGAGAAATTCATTCAGGGCAAACCGATATCCGAACAGGAAATCGGAAAACAGTTGCTGCTCGACGCTGCCGCTTATGCCGAATCGTCGATATGCAGACGCAAACTTTTGTTGCACTATTTCGGCGAAGAGTATCCGATTGAAAACTGCGAAAACTGCGATAACTGTCTATTCCCAAAAGTACAGTTCGAAGGATGCGAATACATCGAACTTGCGCTTTCGGTTATCGTCGCTGTGAAAGAAAAATTCAAAGTCGACCACATCGTAAACATCCTCACCGGAACGGTAAACTCTACAATAAAATCGTACGAACACGACGAACTCGAACTGTTTGGCGAAGGAATGGATAAAAGCGTTATATTCTGGAACTCCATCCTGCGAAAAGCTCTCGTGGAAGAGTTGATTGACAAGGATATCGAAAACTACGGGCTGCTATATCTGACCGATAAGGGACGGAAATTCATGGAAGCTCCGTATTCGATAATGGTTACTCAGGATAAGGAATACGAAGACGGCGACGACGACGATAATATTCAAATCGGCGGAAAAGGCGGAGGCGCCTGCGACGAGGAACTTCTGTCCATGCTGAAACAGGAATGCCGAAGCGTCGCAAAAAAATTGAACCTCCCTTCGTTTGTGATTTTCCAGGACCCCTCGCTCGAAGATATGGCTACGCAATATCCCATTACTGTCGACGAACTCAAAAACTGTCAGGGCGTTGGCGAAGGAAAAGCGCGAAAATACGGCAAAACTTTTATCGCTCTGATAAAAACATACGTCGAAGAAAAAGAAATTGTTCGTCCGCAGGATATGGTCGTGAAGTCGGTAATCAACAAATCGGGCAATAAAGTGTTTATCATACAAAATATTGATAAAAAGATTGATTTTGCAGATATTTGCAGAGGAAGAGACATCGATATGAACTCCTTGCTCGACGAAATCGAATCGATAGTTAATTCGGGTACGAGACTGAATATCGACTATTATATCGACGAAGTTCTGGACGAAGATAAACGCGACGATATATTCGACTTCTTTAGAAACGATGCCGAAACGGGTACCCTGGACGAAGCGCTCGAAGCTCTGGGCGACGAATACGAAGAGAATGAAATACGATTGGTAAGAATCAAATTTATGTCGGAAATAGCTAATTAATATTGTTATATGGATATACTGGAAATAAAAAAACGCGCCGAACTCTGGCTTAGTACCGATTTCGACGAAGAAACACGCTCTCGCGTTAAAAAACTGTTCGACAACGACGATAACAATAAGGAACTGACGGAAAGTTTCTACAAAGACCTCGAATTTGGAACCGGAGGGCTCCGGGGGATTATGGGCGTCGGAACAAACAGGATGAACAAATACACGGTCGGCATGGCTACGCAGGGATTGTCGAATTATCTGAAAAAACAGTTCCCCGACAAACCACTGAGCGCGGCTGTTGCCTGCGATTGCAGAAATAACAGCCCGTTTTTCGCTCAGGTTGTGGCTAATGTGTTTTCGGCGAACGGGATAAAGGTCTATCTGTTTTCCTCGTTACGGCCTACACCCGAATTGAGTTTTGCCGTGCGACATTTCCGGTGCAGTACCGGAGTGATGATAACCGCTTCGCATAATCCTAAGGAATACAACGGTTACAAAGCTTATTGGGACGACGGAGCGCAGGTAACATTTCCCCACGACGCCAATATCGTAGAGGAAGCAAACAGGATAAAATCGGTCAAAGAAGTGAATTTCGAAGCTAATCCCGAACTTATAGTCGCTGTCGGCGAAGAAGTGGACGCTGTCTATCTCGAAAAGCTCAAAACCCTTTTGCTCTCTCCCGAAACGATTAAGAAACACAGCGATATCAAAATCGTTTACACTCCCCTGCACGGTACAGGCGTGAAACTGGTTCCGGAATTTCTTAACAGTCTCGGATTTAAAAATATCATACACGTTCCCGAACAGGATATCAACGACGGTAATTTCCCGACGGTGGTTTCCCCAAATCCCGAAGAATCGAGCGCTTTAACTCTGGCGCTGAAGAAGGCGCAGGACGAAAACGCCGATTTGGTCATGGCAACCGACCCCGACGCCGACCGTGTCGGTATCGCCGTACGAAACAACAAAGGCGAACTTCAACTGCTTAACGGTAATCAAACTGCGTCGATTCTGACGTATTACTGTCTCGAAAATCTAAGTCGCCAAAAGAGACTGAAAGGTAACGAATATATTGTCCGGACGGTGGTTACTACACATCTGCTTACTACGATGGCGAAATATTATGGCGTCGAAATCTTCGACACGCTCACGGGTTTCAAATATATTGCCGAAATCATTCGCAAATACGAAGGGACAAAGACTTTTATCTGCGGCGGAGAAGAAAGTTACGGCTTTCTGATAGGCGATTTTGTCCGCGACAAAGATGCCGTCGTATCCTGCGGGATGATTGCCGAAGTCGCCGCCTGGGCGAAAGAAAACGGTAAATCGTTGTACGATTTGCTGCTGGATATCTATTTGAAGTTCGGATTACATGAGGAAAAACTGCTCTCGATAACCAAAAAGGGTAAGGAAGGTCTGGAAGAAATCAAAGCGATGATGAAGAACTACAGAAATAACCCTCCCAAAGAAATCGCAGGCTCGAAAGTTGTTACGACAGTCGATTATCTTACGAAACAGCAAACCGATACTCTCACCGGAAATATTACTCCGGTAAACCAGCATCAATCGGATGTGTTGCAATTCTTTACTCAGAACGGAACGGTGGTCTCCATTCGCCCCTCAGGTACAGAACCCAAAATTAAATACTATTGCGAACTGCGGTCGGATTTGAATGATAAAAATGAATATGATGCGATTTTGAAACAGTTGAACGATAAATATCTGAGAATTATCGACGAATTGGGGTAATTAGGCATTATATTCACATACACACTCTGATGTCAAAGAGATGTACCTGTTTTCCGGAACAGGCGCGTTCTCTGCTTGCTTGTCAAAATCCACCGTTCTAACTGCAGGGCTGATGATAAGGTATTTAATTAATTTCCATTATTTAAACAACCCCGAGTTGTACATGCGTTTTACTCGGGGTTGACTTTGATAAAATCATGGAAGTGATTAAACCCTAAGGGTTACAGTCTGTTTATCTTTTCGATGTTACATCTTTTTCGTATTGTTGTATTTCGGAGATATAATCTTCGCCGACAGCCACATTGTTTGTCAGACAGAAATAATCCCATACAGCGTTCCACGGCAACACTTTAGCTTCTTCCAGCAAAGCAAGTCGCTCGAAATATTGTCCGTTAGCTTCGTATTGGCTCAGTTTGGCGGCTGGTTCCAGCAGCGCTTGTAAAAACGCTTTTTGCGTTGACCTGATGCCAATTACATAAGCTCCAATGCGGTTGATAGAAGCGTCGAAGAAATCCAGTCCGACATGTACCCGTTCGAGCGCTTTTGCACGTATCACTTCCTTAGCAAGTTCGGCGATATCGTCGTTCAGAATCACGACATGGTCGGAATCCCAACGGATGGGACGGCTCACGTGCAGCATAATTTCGGGAGTGAACAACAGCAACGACGAAATTTTGTCGGCAATATTTTCGGATATATGGAAATGCCCCGTATCCAAAGTTACGATTTTCTGTTTTTTAGCTCCGTAGCCGAGATAAAAGTCGTAAGAGCCGACAGTGTAGCTTTCGAGCGCGATGCCGAAAAGTTTGGCTTCGATACAATCTTTCATATTCTTGTAATCGGTTGCAAAAATGTCGTCTAAAGACTGTTCGAGAATTTGGCGGTATTTGTAACGGTTCACCGTTAGGTCTTTCATACCGTCGTGAATCCAGATATTCATTATACAGGGGTCGTTCTGGTACTTACCCATTTCTTCCGAGATTGTCCGGCAACGTTTCGTATGCTCAATCCAGAAATCGCGGATAGCTTTGTCGGGATTAGCCAGAGTTAAGTCGCCGCTTTTCGGGTGTCCGAAAGAAGTAGAGTTGAAATCGAGTTTCAAATCTTTTTCTTTAGCCCATTGCATCCAGCTTGTGAAATGTTCGGGTTCAATTTGGTCTCTGTCAACGACCTTTCCCTGAAAATCGCCATAAATTGCATGTAAATTCAAGCGGTGTTTACCGCCGACTAATGTTAGCACCTTTTCGATATCGGCACACAATTCCGGGATATTCCGCGCTTTTCCGGGGTAATTTCCGGTAGCCTGAATCCCGCCGCCGCCAAGATTTTCCGTAATTTCGAAACCGTTTACGTCGTCTGCCTGCCAGCACTGTATCGAAATCGAAATCTTTTGCAAGTCGTCTAATGCTTTATCAACATCAACGCCTACTGTTGCATAGCGTTCTTTCGCTATTTCATACGATTTTTCTATCAATTCTTTTTTCATGTCTATTATTATTAAAATTTATATTTCTGTCATTTATAATAAGGTAAGAACTTTTCATAAGCTTCGTTCCACAATGCGGAATCTTTCGGATAGAATGTTTCGGGCGAAACAGAATTGCCGATTATAGCGCGCATTTCGCTCAAAGAGTTGACTATACCCAAACCTTTTGCCTGAACCATGACGTTGCCTATCGCTGTAGCCTCCGATGGTCCTGCAATCACCGGCAAACCTATCGAATTGGCAATTAGCTGGTTCAACAATCTGTTCTGCGAGCCGCCGCCGATAACATGCAATCGTTCTATCTCGAAAGGAGCGACCTGACGGAGACAATTCAACACATACTTGTATTTCAGCGCCAAACTGTCGAAAATACAGCGAATATATTCTGCATGATTGCCGGGGACATTTTGGTTTGTTTCGGTACAATAAGCGGCTATGGCTTCGGTCATACTCGCCGGATTTGCAAATCCAGGATAGTCGGGGTCGATAATCGACCGGAATCCGTCTACCGAATCGGACATGCGGACAATTTCGTCGTAAGTGTACGATTTTCCTTGCGATTCCCATTCTTTACGGCATTGCTCCAACAGCCACATTCCGGTGATATTTTTCAGGAACCGCGTCGTTCCTTCGATTCCTCCTTCGTTGGTAAAGTTCATATCGAAACTTTGTTCGCTGATAATCGGCTGTTTGACTTCGATTCCCATCAACGACCATGTTCCGGAACTGAGATACGCAAACTTTTCGTTTTCAGCGGGTATGGCGGCAATAGCCGAAGCGGTGTCGTGACCTGCAACAGCAATGACGGGAGTTGTTTCTATTCCACATTCCAACCGAATGGAATCGAGGATGTTTCCAATGATTTTCCCCGGTATCACCAAGGGCAACATTACGGAAGGAGATATCCCGACAGGCTCAAACAATTTAGATTCAAACTCTTTTGTACGAGGATTCAATATCTGTGATGTCGAAGCTATCGTATATTCGCAAACTTTGTTTCCTGTGAGCATATACGACAGGGCGTCAGGCGTAAACAGAATGTTTTTTGCCGTTTTCAACGCCGACGACGATTCTTTCGACGCCGCATACAGTTGAAATAAACTGTTGAAATTCATGATTTGAATCCCTGTCAGTTCATAGACTTCTTTACGCGTTATTTTGGTGAAGTAATCTTCGGGAGCGCCGTTTGTGTATGGGTCGCGATAGGCGCGCGGAAGCCCCGAAAAAGTCCCGTCGTCGGCAACATACACGAAATCAACTCCCCATGTGTCGATACCAACGGAATCTATCTTGATTTTTTCGTTGCCGACGACACGCAAACCGTTTTTCAACTCCTCGAAAAGAGAGTAAATATTCCAATAATATTTATCTCCGACACGAATTATTTTGTTTGGGAAACGTGTAAGTTCTTTAAGAACGACTTTCCCGTCCTGCAAAGTTGCCAGAATAGAGCGACCGCTTGTAGCCCCCAAATCAAATGCAAGAAAATGATGTATTTTATTCATATACTAACTGTTTTATGGCACGTTTAGACATTTTGTCTTTATCTTTTTATCATGTTGTTTATTTAAACATTTTTCGGATGCAAAGGTATGTAAAATAAATTAAACGGCGTGCATTTTTTTGTAAAAAAAATGCACAACAAAATCTATAATGATAAAATGTTGGTAATAATCAATTCTATAGCAATCATAAATATTGCAGTATTACGGTTTTTATTCCGGCAAAAGTGTTGCCGTTTTTGTTCGACTCCATCACCTTATGCGGTGAGACTCCATCATCTTATGCGATGAGACTCCATCATCTTATGCGGTGAGACTCCATCATCTTATGCGGTGAGACTCCATCACCTTATGCGGTGAGACTCCATCACCGTATGCGGTGAGACTCCATCACCTTATGCGGTGAGAGATATTCAAACAGATTCGAATAAAATGAAAGTTTATTTCGAAAAATTGCAATTTTTGAACAAAAACGCATGATTATTGTTATCAAATATGTAGATTACAAACATTAACGCAATATAGTCGTAAAGGAAAAATTGTATGAGTATGAAAAAGATTTTGTACAAAGCAACAACACGCAGGCATAAATATAATGGGTGGCTGGACACATATAATACTTTTAGTTTTGTCGATTATTTCGACCCCGAACGTACCGGATTCGGAGCATTGCGCGTTGTAAATGACGATACTATCAAAGGAGGCGAAGGTTTTGGCGCCCATCTCCATAATAATATGGAAATAGTTTCGATACCTCTTCAAGGAAAATTGGAACTCAAAAACAATTTGGGCGCTCCGAGCGTAATCAGTCCGGGAGATGTTCAGGTGCTCAGCGCCGGCTCGGGAATGGTACACAACGTGTATAATGCAGATAACGAAAAACCTGCGAGCTTCTTTCAGATATGGATATTGCCGAAAGAAAAAAATATAGAACCTAAATACGAACAGAAATATTTCGATTTTATTAATTCCTGCAACGAATTAGTGCATTTGACAGCTCCAAACAGAGAAAACGGATGCTTGTATCTCAATCAGGACGCATGGCTCAGTATCGGAACTTTTACCAAAGGTAATTCGTTTGAATACAAATTGCGCAAGAATGGCAACGGACTGTATGCCATGGTTGTCGAAGGCGAATTCGAACTGTCGGGCGAAACTTTACTACATCGCGACGGAATAGGAATATTCGAAACCGACAACGTACAAATTAAAACCATTTCCAATACAGGACGTATTTTGTTGATTGACGTTACTATGAGAATTGAAAATTGAACGGAGCGTGTTCGGGAACGACACGACAAGAGCGTGTTCGGGAACGACAAGATTAGATTACCACGAACCTCAAATCTTCTCAACAATATAAATATCGTTTAATTTTCATTGTCGATGTTTTTTCGAAATCGGAAGCTACAGGCAGGACAACGACAGCCGAAATTTGCGAAAAACGGTTTACTTTAGAATTGACGTATGACTGGATTTCTACTTTCAGTTCCTCGATATTTTT
>JAIRLF010000220.1 GCA_031259655.1 Prevotellaceae bacterium | reverse complement strand
TCCCTGCTTCTAATTTGACTTTGGTCTTTTCTTTGCTTTAATGTTGATATTTGTATCAAATATGGTTTTTTTCCCGTTTTGGGTGACACTCCTATTTCCTTGAGGTCAGGAAATCTGAAATTACATGAAAAAATTATTTTTCAGTCTCCGGACAGTATTTCTCTATTGATATAACAGTTTTCGGGCAGATTTCAATCTTCAATCTTCAATTCCGGAGAGTTTCCGGAACTGTCGAATCAGTAAGACCGTTGTTACCACTGTGGAGACAAAATCGGAGACGGGGAGACTTATCCATATTCCCATCGTTCCCAAAAAGCGGGGAAGGATGAGCAAACAGGGTATCAGGAACAAGACCTGCCGTGTCATCGAAAGGAATATTGCTTTTTGCGACATCCCTATGGACATGAAAAAGTTGGACGCTACCATTTGGAATCCGACCAACGGAAACACCGCAAACACTAATCGCATTCCGTAAACCGATTCGGCAATCAGTTCCGGACGAGTAGTAAAAAGTTTAATCATCATGCTCGGAAAGAGTTCGCACACAAGAAATCCGACAGTAGTAACGCCTACGCCGCACAGAATCGTCAACTTTGTGACCTCCGTCACTCGCGAATATTTTTTTGCGCCGTAATTATATCCTGCGATAGGTTGCATCCCTTGATTGAAGCCCATAACAATCATAAGAAACATGAACACAATCCGGTTGATAATGCCGTAAGCGCCTACCGAAACATCGCCGCCGTGTTCTCTCATTCCGCGGTTTATCAGGATGACAATCAGACAGGCGCAGATATTCATCAAGAAAGGAGACATTCCTATCGACAGTATTTTTTTGACCAGCGTTTTGTGCAGCGAATATATTTCCTTACTGAAACGTATGGTATTCTTCTTGTTATAGAAGTGCGTCATTTGGAAAACGAGCGATATCGACTGCGAAAGAATCGTAGCCAAAGCTGCGCCACGAATACCCCAACCGAACGAAAAGATGAATATTGGATTCAAAATGCAATTGACGGCAACCGACATTAAGGTGGCGTACATCGACATGTTGGGAAATCCTGCCGAACGCAATATGGCGTTCTGTCCGAAGTATATATGCGTAATAACGTTACCGAGAATAATGATTTCCATGTAGTCGCGGGCAAAGTTGATAGTGTTTTCGCTGGCGCCGAAAAAGTAGAGAATAGAATCTAAAAACGGATAACAGGCTATCGAAAGCAGTATTCCGATTATGATATTAAGCGTTAAAGTATTACCTAAAACTTTGTTAGCCGAAGCATAATCTTTTTGTCCTAACTTTATCGATATCAAAGTAGAGGCGCCAACGCCCACCAAAGAACCGAATGCCGCTGCGAGGTTCATAAACGGAAATGTCACAGTCAAACCTGCGATTGCCAAATGCCCCGGCTCTACTCCATGTCCGATAAAAATGCTGTCGGTCATGTTGTACAGCGACGAGGCTGTCATCGCTATTATCGCCGGCGCTGAATACTGTGTCAGCAGTTTCCGGATATTTCCGTCACCCAAAGACATTTCCAAGTTAAAAACTAAAAATTAAAAACTAAAAGTTACGACTTACAGCATGCAAATACGCTTTGCGATTGCTATTGAAACATATTTTTTAGCCGTTCGAAGAAATTCTTGTCCTGTTTCGAGGGGTTAGGCGTGAAATTGCTTGACTTTTCGAAACTTTCCATCATCTGTTTTTCTTCTTTTGTAAGATTTTGCGGCGTCCATACATTTATATAAACCAACAAATCGCCTGTTCCGTAACCATTGATATCGGGAAGACCTTTACCCTTCAATCTTAAAACTTTACCCGACTGTGTTCCCTGCTCTACTTTGATTTTCGCTTTTCCGTTTACCGTAGGCACTTCGACTGAAGCTCCTAAAGCTGCTTGTGGAACACTGATATATAAGGAATAAATCAAATCGTTTTCGTCTCTGATTAATTCTTCGTCCGGTTCTTCGTTAATCAAGACCAGCAAATCGCCGTTGACTCCTCCGCGACGGGCAGCGTTACCCTTGCCCGAAATATTCAGTTGCATACCATCGCTTACTCCCGGCGGTATGCGAAAAACGACGTTTTCTTCTCTTTTCACGGTTCCTTCGCCATGGCATGCGGTACAAAAGGCGGTGATTCGTTTTCCTTCGCCGCGACACTGAGGACATACCACCGTGCTCTGCATTGCGCCGAATATAGTGTTTGCCATTCTCGTAACATGCCCTGAGCCGTTACATGCGGAGCAAACGTTTATGCTCGAAGGGTTTTTAGCTCCTGTGCCGCCACAGGTTTCGCATTTGCCGAGAACAGGCACTTTCACCCGTTTTTCGACGCCGTTGGCAACATCTTTGAGGTCGACTTTCACACGTATACGCACATCCGAGCCGCGTCGCAGAGGTTCCGGTCTTCTGCCGCCGCCTCCGCCAAAGTTGCTGAATCCCCCGAATCTGCCGCCTCCGAATCCGAAGATGTCTCCGAACTGAGAGAAAATGTCTTCCATATTAAATTCGGTAGCGCCGCTAAAGCCTCCCGGAGCGTTGTGTCCGAACTTGTCGTATCGGGCTTTTTTGTCGGGATTGCTAAGCACGTCGTACGCTTCGGCAGCTTCTTTGAATTTCTCTTCGGCATCTTTGTTTCCCGGGTTTTTGTCGGGATGATATTTCAAAGCCATTTGCCTGTAAGCTTTTTTTATTTCGTCGGGAGTAGAGTTTTTCGACACTCCCAACACTTCGTAATAGTCTCGTTTTGTCATGTATTTGTGTATTTATTCTCCTATTACTACTTTCGGATGACGAATTATTTTTTCGTTAAGCGAATAGCCTTTTTGAGTTACGTCAATAATTTTTCCGGATTGCTTGTCTGTACCTTTGATTTTGGCGATAGCTTCGTGTATATCGGGGTCGAACTCTGCTCCGACAGGATTGATTTCGGTCAGTCCCTTGCTTTCGAGAATTGATTTGAATTTGTTGTAAATCAAATTTGTGCCTTCCAGAAAAGCGTCAATGGAATCGGATGTGTTCATCACGGTCATTGCCCTGTCGAAATCGTCGAGCACGGGAAGCATATCTTTCAAAATATCTTCGCCGGCAGTTTTGATAAGTTCATATCGTTCTTTAAGCGTGCGTTTACGGTAATTGTCAAATTCCGCCGAAAGTCTCAGATATCTGTCTTGAAGTTCTGCCAATTTTTCAGTCAACTCGTTTAATTGACTGTCCCGATTGTCGTCTGTCTGTTCGTTTTCGATGTTTTCACTGCCGCTTTCTACAATTTCCGGTTCGGTAACACTGTCGTTAACCTGTTCTTGTTCTATTACTTTACTTTTATTTTCTTCCATTACTTTTTACATTATCTATTAATAGCATGGGATTTCATTGCAAAAAAACTGCCAATTATGCCAAATCTGACAAATTGACAGTGTATATAGCGCAAGTCTGACACGGATTTTGCGGATTTTCACAGAATGCGTAAGCCAAACTTTCAGTTTTTAGCCGTCGGTTTTTAACTTGCCCAGTGCAGACATGATTTTTTCAATAATCATCGACGGGCTGATTTCCTTCATGCAAGCATACGGCGAGTCGGTCAGATAGCACTTTTTATCGCCATAGACCGAACAGGGTCTGCAAGGTTTGTTGATTTGGATAATATTTTCGGGCGACTGTCCCCAACCGGTAAATCCTGCGTACGGATGCGTTGCACCCCAGACGGATACTACGGGCGTGCCTGCAAGCGAAGCAAGATGCATGTTTGCCGCATCCATCGACAGCATCAAGTCCAATTTGCCGATTAACTGCAATTCTTCTTTAAGATTAAATTTGTCTGCAACCGAAATGCAATGCGGGAATTTACTTTCCCATTCCTGCAATTGCTGTCTTTCGTTGTCTCCGCCGCCGAAAAGAAAAAGATAAAATCCTTTTATTGAGAGATAATCCAACGCTTCCGCCATTTTTTCGAGCGGATATATCTTGCCTTGATGAGCAGCAAACGGCGCAATACCAATGCATACCGCATGTTTTTCGTTGGGAAGTATTGCGGCGACTTTATCTGTAATTTCGATATCCTGTACGTTACGATATTCGGAGAGTTGAATTTCAAATCCGGCTGCTTTAAATGTGTCGGCATAACGTTCGATGGTCGTTTTCAGAGGTCTGAGGATTTTATTTTTCTTTCGAGTCAATGCTTTTTTATCCTTTCGCCCCTTGTCGATGACAAACACTTTTGTTCCGCCGATATAACGGAAAAAGAATCGCAATATATTGCTTCTCAACACATCGTGCAAGTCTATTACAAGGTCGAACTTTTCTTTTTTCAGGACTTTAAACAGTTCGTACAAGCCGTTCAAACCCTCGTAGTACTTTAAATCTATACCTATAAAATGTATTTTGGGGGAATCAAAAAACAAGCCGAAACTTTTTTTCGATAATACGGATATTTTCACTTGCGGATATTTTTCTATAAACGAATACAAAACAGGCGCAGTCATTGCAACGTCGCCCATTGCCGAAAGGCGTATCACAAGAATTTTCAATACCTTGTCCCGCTGATATTTCTTTTTTCCGAAAAACATAATCTTATTTTGAAATTCCTTCACTGAGGTTATTTCTGTTATTCCGAAACGAAATTAGACCCGTTCCTGTTATACCTGTTCCCATAATATTTTAATTTTATACCGTTTTCCTTTATCTCATATAAAGTTTTTATCTCATTTAATTCGAATGCAAAGGTAACTATTTTTATATTATTGCGGATCAGAATTGACAGAATTTTAGAATTGAACAGAATGGTTTATAATGACACGAGTGTATTTGACTATGTCGATTTAAAAATTCAGATTGTCACAAATCCGTACTTTCGTCATTGCGAGGGCGCAGCCCGAAGCAATGACGGCGATTTCGGTCTTTTGATACAGTTTCCACGTAGATTATGGCGTTGTTGTGTGGGTTTGTCGAGGACGTAGAATTTGGAAAGCATTGCAAATTAATATCTGGAAGGTGAAAATTTTGTTTTGCTGTGATTTATGCTACCCCACCCGCAGGGCATCCATATCAATAGAAAAAAAGATTACAAACAAATCAAAATCTCCGCATGAGATTCGCGATCTATGAACGATAAACAATGTGAAACCTCTAACGAGGTTTCGAAACGGCGGGGTCATGTTTCTATTGATGAATGCAATCCAAAATCGTAAATCTAAAATTGTAAATTAATCTTACCTTTGCGACGTTTTTTGAGAATGTAATTAATGATTTAAAATATCTTTTTATGAGAAACGTATTATTAGTAATGAGTATTTTTTTATTTGCATATTCTTCTTACGGGCAAGAAGTTATTGACTTGTATGAAAAAGGTAAAATCCCGGACGCCGTACCCGGCTCGGCTGAGGTTAAAGAAAAAGCCCCGAATCTTACGGTTTTTATACCCGAAAAACCGACCGGCGAGGCAGTAATAATTTGTCCGGGGGGCGGCTATAGCGGCTTGGCAATCGATTACGAAGGCTATGATGTCGCCAAACGGTTCAATGAATGCGGCATAGCGGCGTTTGTTCTGAAATACAGGCTTCCCGGCAGCAAAATATCGACAAAACCGCATTTGTCGCCGATTCAGGATTTTCAGAAAGCCATAGACATCGTAAGAAGCGAAGCCGAAAAATGGAAAGTCAATCCCGACAAACCAGGAATAATGGGTTTTTCGGCGGGCGGACATCTTGCTTCGACAGGCGGAACTCATTTCGACAGACAGTACATCCATCCGAAATCCGGTAATCTGCGTCCTGACTTCATGATACTTATATATCCGGTAATAAGTTCCGACATATCGTTTACTCATGGCGGCACGATAAGAAATTTGCTTGGAGAAAATCCCTCGGCTGAACTCCTCAACGAATTTTCGAATGAGAAACAGATAACAAAAGAAACTCCGCCGGCGTTTTTGGTACACTCCACCGACGATAAGGCTGTACCTCTGAAAAACAGCCTCGTTTTTGCCGAAGAACTTGCGAAAAACAATGTTCTTTTCGAGATGCACATTTTTCCAAAAGGCGGACACGGATACGGAATGAATAACCCGACAACAAAAACGGAATGGTTCGATATGTGTGTGAACTGGATTAAAAATCTCAAACAATGAACGACAACAGTCGATGCGTAGAAGAAATTGAACCATTTTCGGTTAAATTTTTTTATATTCTATGTTTAGATTATGGTTAACCTCGTTTTTTTGTTTAGTGTAACCGCTTCTATTTCACAAAAATTGAAATTTTTTGCAACAAATATTTGTTGATTCAATGATTTTGTGATACTTTTGCCCGAAAATAAAAAGAGTGCCGGATATT
>JAIRLF010000250.1 GCA_031259655.1 Prevotellaceae bacterium | reverse complement strand
CGGCAGAGGCTGAGACCGATTCCCGAGCCGCCGTGTTTGGTTGTGAAAAACGGGATAAAAATCCGGTCGAGAGCTTCGGGGATAATACCGCATCCGTTATCTGTCACGGTGATAATCGTTTTGCCTCTGTCGTAAAAGGCGTCGACCGAAACTAAGGGCCTGACGGTATCGCGACAAGCGTCTATTGCGTTTTTCAGCATATTGATAATGACCTGCTCCATCAGCGAACGGTCGGCATAAAGCCTCATATCGGCGGGTCTGACGTAAAACGAAACGGGTATTTTCTCCTTTACATACAGGTTTTGAAGGTCTTTAAAAAAATCGGTAATAGAAAAATATCGCATCACCGGCGTAGGGATACGGGTCAGTTTCCTGTAATTTTCGACAAAATCAAGCAGCCATTTACTTCGTCGATGTATCGACTGCATTGCCGCCATCACTTCGTAGTAACGTTCTTCGTTCAACTCTTCATCAGCCTGTTCGGTAATCGTTTCCGAGAGCGAAATGATGGGAGCGACGGAGTTCATTATCTCGTGCGTCATGACGCGAATCAACTTTTGCCATGCTTCGGTTTCGGCTTTTGCGACGATGGACTCGTAAAGTCGTGACCTGAATATTTCGAGCGCTTCGTTCATTGATTTGTTGAGGTCTTTTCCGCTTTTTTTCAGGTTCGACGGAAACGAAATGTTGAGGTCGCCGAAACGTATGTTCATTATCATTTGCTCCATCAAGCGGGTAGATTTACGGTGGTCGGACGATATCGAAAAAACCAATACTACGACCGCCAGAATAGATATTGTCGCAATCGAATAACTGCCGTCGATAATGCATAAGGGCGAGATGATGGACAGTATCACAACTGCAAGGGTTTTAACGATAATGATTTTAGAACGGTTCATATCCCAAGTTTTTCCATTTTGCGATACAGTGCATAACGTGTGATTCCCAACAGTTCGGCTGCAAGACTGATATTTCCGTCAGCTTGCAGGAAGGCATGTTCGATGGCTTCCTGTTCGAGTTTGTTGAGATTAAGTTCTTCGTGCGACCGTTGTTTTGACGACATCGCAGGCGTGAAGATGAAATTTTCGACCCCTAAAACAGATTTTTCGGTAAGAATCACAGCGCGTTCCATTGTGTGTTGGAGTTCGCGAACGTTGCCGGGCCACGGATAGTTCAGCAGTTTTGCTTTCGCGTCTTTCGATATTCCCCTCAACTTCTTATTATATTTGCGGTTGAAGCGGGCGAAAAAATGGTCGGCAAGCAACAGAACGTCGTTACCGCGCGCTCTCAGCGGAGGAATGTGTATTTCGATGGTATTGATACGATACAGCAGGTCTTGCCTGAACCGTTTATCGGCGAGCATATCGTGGATATTCTCGTTTGTAGCCGAGATAAAACGCACGTCAATCGGTACCGGACGCGTAGCTCCCAGGGGAATGATTTCGCGTTTTTCGATTGCGGTGAGTAACTTCATTTGCATTGGCAAGGACAGATTTCCGATTTCGTCCAAAAACAAAGTTCCTCCCGCAGCAACTTCCAACCGTCCGGATTTATCGTGATGAGCATCGGTGAAAGCGCCTTTTTTGTAGCCGAACAGTTCGCTTTCGAAGAGCGATTCGGCAACAGAACCGAGGTCTAAGGAAACGAAAATTTGTTCGTTTCGTGGCGATTTCCGGTGAATTTCGCGTGCAATAAGGTCTTTACCCGTCCCGTTTTCGCCGAGAATCAGGATATTTGCTTCGGTGTCGCGCAATTTTTCTACCGTATCGAAAATTTCGAGCATAGCCTCGCTTTCGCCGATTATTTCGTATTTGCCGTCGCCGGCGGGAGTTGCGAGCGCCGAAATTTGTTGCCGAAGATGTTTCACTTCGATTCGGCTCTCATGTAATTCGATGGCGGAAAAGACGGTAGCTAACAACTTCTCTTTTTCCCAGGGTTTGGGAATAAAATCCGTCGCTCCGGCTTTGATTGCCTGTATCGCCTTATCCATATCGGCGTATGCTGTGATGAAAACTACGACAATATTCGGGTCTATTTTCCTGATTTTATCAAGCCAAAATAAACCCTCCTGCCCACTGACCGCATCACGGTCGAAATTCATATCAAGAAGAATAACATCGGGATAAAATATGTTGATGAAATGCTCGATACGTCCCGGTTCTGTGCTGACTCGCACTTGTTCGACATGCGATTTCAACAAAAGATTCAATGCAAGTAGCACATCTTCATTGTCGTCTATTATTAAAATTTTACCCTTTTTCATGTCATTAATTTTTGCAAAAGTAATCTATTTTCCTGAATTTTTGCGACATTATTTTTTATTTTTTCTCCGGATTGCTGCAATCTGATGACATTTCATGAAATTTTTCCTGAGATTGCATGCATTCTCGCGACATGATTTTTGTTTTTTCTCAGAAGAGTAGACGACTATACCCGAGCTGTGCTACGCTTGCTCGGGGTTGTTTTGTTTCAATAATTTTCGGTTGATATAACAGTTTTCGGACAGACCCTAAATACAAAGGAAATAAAAAGCGCAGCATTACGTTTGTGCTTTTTGTTTTTTTGGTACAATAAGGCGGAATGTTAAAAAAAAATTTGCTCATGTCGTACTTGTATTTATTTTTTTTGTATTTTTGTGCCGCGTTGCGTCGATGTATTTTTATATTATTAGCGTATCAATTAAATGTTATTTAGAAATATATGTTGCCGGAATTAAAAAAAATTTTAGAAAATGCTTTCTATTATAGTTGCTGTTGATGAAAATAATGCCATAGGAAAAGACAACAAACTGTTGTGGCATATTGCAGAAGACCTGAAACATTTCAGGTCGATAACGAACGGGCATCCGGTGATAATGGGACGCAAGACCTTCGAATCGATAGGTAAAGCGTTGCCCGGCAGAATCAATATTATTATAAGTCGAAATCCACAGTTTGCCGCTGAAGAATGCATTGTTGCCCCGTCGCTGGAAAAGGCAATAAATATTGCATCCGAAATAGACGAAAATACGTTTATTATAGGAGGCGCTTCGATTTATCGGGAGGCTTTGGGGATTGCGGATACAATATATTTAACGGTGGTTCACAGCAGTTACGACGCCGACGCCTTTTTTCCCGCGATTTCGGAAACCGAATGGAACGAGGTCGAAAGGATTGATTTTATTAAAGGAAAGGATTTCGGTTATCCTTTCAGTTTCATAACACTTAAAAGAATACAGGTTCGTATGTAGGACAGAATGGATATTTCATGGCATATAACAGATTAATAAAGGAGACAAGCGTATATCTGAGGAATCATTCCCATCAGAAAATCAATTGGTATCCATGGGGCGAAGAAGCGTTCGAAGCCGCAAGGAAAGAAGACAAATTGATTTTTATCAGTATAGGTTTTTCGGCATGTCACTGGTGTCACGAATTATCGCGAAACTGTTTTGATAACGATACGATAGCGCAAACGTTAAACCGTTATTACATAAGTGTAAAAGTGGACAGAGAAGAGCGTCCCGACGTCGACCTGTTTTATATGAACGCTGTAGAAATAATCACAAACTCAAGCGGGTGGCCTGTTTCGTGTTTTCTGTTGCCCGACGGTTCGCCGGTGTATGGAGGCACATATTTCCCGCCCGAACAGTTTCTTGAGATGATATTGGGAATGCAATATACATACGCGAACGACCGCGACAAATTAGAGGAAGTCGGAGAAGAATTAGTTGGAATATTGAAAAGTACAAACATCATTGAAAAAAAACCAATCGAAAAAATATCGATCGAAAACATCAAGTTGATAGTAGAACCCTGGCGTCGAAAATTCGACAACGATAATGGCGGCACTTTGGGCTCGCCTAAATTTCCTTTACCCATGTCGCTGATTTTCTTGCTTAATTCGGGATATTACCTCGACGACCCCTTATTGACGTCCTACGTTGAAAAAACATTGACCAACATCGCCCGAGGCGGAATTTACGACCAGTTGCGGGGCGGATTTTTCCGTTACACCGACGATTTGGCATGGAGAAAGCCTCATTTCGAAAAAATGCTGTACGACAATGCCGTGCTGGTAGCTGCATACAGCCTTGCATATCGAAACAACCCCAACCCGCTGTATAAGGAAGTAATCACCGAAACGGTAAACTTCATGAAACTCAGGCTTTGTAAAGACAATTTATACCACTCGTCGGTTGACGCCGAAATAGGAAATGTCGAAGGAAAATATTACACATGGCAGTCGTCGGAATTGGAAAAAACGCTCGGCGATGATTACGAATTTATGGCGGACTATTTCGGACTGGAAGAAAGTAAAACTCAAAGCGTCCTGTCCATCAATATGGATGAAGAAATTTTGGCGCAAAAACACGGCTTATCGTTAGAAGAGTGTAAAAATAAGATAAAAACATTGAAGCAAATCCTGCTTGAAACGAGAGAAAAACGCGAACGACCACATATCGATTCCAAAACAATATGCGGATGGAACGCGCTGTTTTTAAGCGGACTGTGCGAAGCGTACCGTTCGTTTGGCGAAGATTATCTGTTGGAACAAGCCAAAGATATTGCCAATGCACTGACAAAAAATTATATACATGACGATTACAAAATGTTCAGGATATTCGAAAATCGAACTCCGGCGTTTATGGACGACTACGCTTTCACTATCACGGCATTTCTCCAACTGTATGAGATTACGGGCGAAAGCGATTATCTGAAAACCGCCAAAGGTCTTGTCGATTACACGTTTAACCATTTTTATGACGAAAAGACGGGGATGTTTTTCTTTACCGACGATTCGTTGCCTTCGATTATTCCACGAATGATGGATTTTATTGACAAGGCATATCCGTCGTCAAATTCCGTAATGACAAAAGTGTTGACTTATTTGGCATATCTTGAAGGCAATCAATACTATCGAGATGTTTCGGTGCAAATGATAAACAATATCAAAGACCAAATGCCGGGAGCCGGTCCTTACGTCGCATATTGGGCGAACACGTTGTTTTACGAACTGTATCAGCCGATTGTCGTTTTCATCCCAAAAGAATATTTATCCAAGGTCTATTGTCATTTCGCTCCCAATCTTTTTGTGTTTCCCGACGCCGGAAACCCCAGCGCTCGCAATATTCCTCAAAACATACTCGACGAAATAAACGGAGATTATTCCCGAATTATAGATTACGTGAAAATGCACAAAAATTCGGAATATTGATTGATTTATCTTTTTTTGTTTTACTTTTATAGTCGATTTTGAAAGTGTAATTTTATATGAAATATTTATTAAATGTCGTTAAACCAAGTGAATTGAACGCTTCCGCAAGGGAATTGAAATTTGTATTTTTTGCCGTATTCCTGCTTTTATTCTCTGCTTCGGCAGGCGTAGCGCAGGAATTGTGCAAGGTAAATATCGAAGAAACGGATTTGGCGTTTAACGATAACGAAGTTTTGACCTATGCCGCATCCTATTCGTGGGGACCAATATTTATCGACGTAGGCGAAGTGTCGTTGAAGGTCGATAAGTCGAAAGTCGAACCGACAGAGTTTCACATGATTGCCGAAGCAAGAACATATAAGTTCTACGACACCTTCTTTAAAGTGAGAGATTTCTACGAAGCCAAATTTACCGTTCCCAACATCCGTTCGCTATATTTTCACCGAAACATCAACGAAGGGAACTACTCGATAAAAAATACGTATACCTTTGACTGGACGAATAATAAGATAGACGCCGTCATCGAAAAGAGAAAAAATCCTCCGAAAACTCTTGAAATGAAATTGGACGACTGCACTTTGGACGTGATAACGTATTTCTATTATCTGCGCAATCTCGATTTCAGCGACGCTTATCCCGACAAGGTTTATACACTGTCGATTGTGCTCGACGACGATATCTACAATATCAAATGCCGTTTTTTAGGGAAAGAACAAAAGAAGATAAAAGCGGTGAAAGCCAAAGTAAATTGCCTTAAATTCGCTGTCGAAGTGATTGCCGGTTCCGTCTTTAAAGGCGACGAAAAAATCATTCTTTGGATATCCGACGATAAAAATCACGTCCCGTTAGAATTGGAATCGCCAATAATCGTGGGTAAGGTGAAAGGCAGGCTTATGCGTTACGAAAATCTTAAATATCCGTTGAATATTGTGACAAAAAAGTAACGAATTTATTCACAGCCCGACCTCTGTGGCTGATAAGGTTTTTCTCGACCAGACTCATTTGCGCAAACGAAATGTGAAACCCTTCGGGACAAAAAACAGGGTCGTAACCAAAACCTTCCGCACCCTGTTTTTCGAACAGGATTTGCCCGTTTACAATGCCCTCGAACAGATGTTCCGCTCCCAAACGGTCGATGTATGCAATGACGCAACGAAAACGTGCGTCGCGATTATCTTTGTCCGACAACTCGTTAAGTAATTTGGCGATGTTGTCTTCCGAATTTTTACCTTCGCCGGCATACCGCGCCGAATATACTCCCGGAGCGCCATTCAATGCTTTGACTTCTAATCCTGTATCGTCGGCAAAACATGGGAGATTAAACATTTTGTGTATAAACCGGGCTTTTTGAAAAGCATTTCCTTCGAGAGTCGACGCTTCTTCCGGAATTTCACCATTAAACCCAAGCCGCTCGGGACTGACAATCGTATATCCGTCGCCAAGTATGGATTGAACTTCGCTTATTTTATGCGCATTCTGTGTTGCAAAGATAATTTCCATTTTATCAATTATATAACCTTATTAAAGACCTTTTTTAACGACGCAAACGTACGAAAAAAATTTCAAAATCGCGGTAAAATCTGTAGTTAATAGTTAATACACAGATTACATTCTTTTTCGCTGTTATGCCGCAGAATACCCTAACGGGCAAAATCCGATGGTTTTAGCTCCTGTCGGATTTAAAATTTCAAGATTGTTGAATACAAAGGGAATTTTGTCGTACACCCTTTTTCTGAAAAATGTTTGTGGAATAAGATTTTTATGTACATTTGCACCCAAGTTTGCAAATGTCCGGAAAGAAAAGAAGATTTCGGAACTGTTTGGGAAACTTATATTTAAAGTGTTTTTTAAAAGTATAATGGGTATAAAAAATTTGATAGTAAACGGCAATTTGGAGTCTTTCGCAGACGATGAAAATCAAACAATGCAGATGATAAAATGTGATTTTGCAAAGTTTGTTTTTTGCCGAATGTTTTTATCCTGTTATAATTATGTTGTTGCTTTTGGAGAATAAATGTTCCGAAAGCTTTTTTTGTTAAATTAGATTTTATAGGTTATAAAATTTAATGGAATTTAGTGCAGAGGCATTGCAATATATGTCCTCGCATACCGTTTTGAGTTTTCGTCCCTTGGTAAGGGAAAAACTTTTAAACGTTTTTATCTTTTCGTTGGGAATCAGTGAAGGGATAAGGTTCGCTCCAAGAGGGTAAATACTTGGGGGAATCTAAGGTATATCCTTTTTTGATTCAATAGATTATCGTCGTAATACATTCGACGGTAATCTGTATTATTGTTATTATTATTCCAATAACCGAGAAATTAGTGGGTCACAGTAACTCGGATATTTTGTGGTATGTCTTATTCGCAGCTAACGGTAAGGCAGAAAAAATCAAACCATATCTTGAAGCGGTCGCTATCGAGTACTTTTTTCCTTTGTACTATAAGGAAAGAAAGATTAAAGACTCGGAGCGATGCAGGCGTGTGTTATATCCGCTCCTGAGAAATTTGATTTTTGTGAAGTCGTCGAGA
Organism: Prevotellaceae bacterium; assembly: GCA_031259655.1. GTDB lineage: Bacteria > Bacteroidota > Bacteroidia > Bacteroidales > UBA932 > JAIRLF01. Next base: position 8 of record JAIRLF010000250.1, on the reverse strand, counting down.
GATGTCCT
>JAIRLF010000249.1 GCA_031259655.1 Prevotellaceae bacterium | reverse complement strand
GGCGTTTCAATTCTCAAGCGTTAAGTGGATTTTTTGACCGTGGTTATATGGCGCGCCCTGTTCGGGCGACTGTTTGACAACTGTTCCGAGACCGGAGTATGACACTTGCAGTCCTCTGTTTTCGAGCAGGAGCACGGCATCGCGCAAACCCATACCTGCGACATCCGGAACGATTCCTTTTTTCAGCGAAAGTTCGGAAATCTGCAATTGTCTGTCTGAGGTATTCACTTTGACCCAGTCATGTTCGTCGTCGGGAATCGGCAAATCAAGTTCTTCCGATATAATTGAGAGGTTTTTTCCTTGAGTGTTTTTTACCTCGGGCATAGTGATTATAGCGTCGGCGTATGGAAATTCTTTGTCGAGATAGAGGGCGTATATTTTGTCCGACACTTTACGGAACAGGGGTACGGCGGTCGAGCTTGCCGAAAACACTTTCATCGTCGTCGAGTCGAGAAATTTTGTATAGAGCGCTACTATGCAGGAATATTTCGGGTTTTTCTGAGGGAAATAACCGCAAAAACTGGATATTTCGCGTTTGCCGGCGGCGGTTTTGTAAGAGTTTACATCTTCGAGCCAGATTTCCGCTGTTCCTGTTTTTCCGGCGATTCCATACGGGCTGCCGGCAATTCGCCATGCGGAACCTCGTCCTACAACTCGCGACAAGACTAATTGAACCGAATCTAATGTCGATTTCGAACATATTGCCTTGTTGAGCGTCTTCGGCTTGAATATTTCGGTTTCGCCGGTTGTACGCCTGACCAAGCCGCGAACAAGTCTCGGTTCGAGCATTACGCCATTGTTTGCTATAGCGTTGTAGAACCTCAAGGTGTGAATCGGGGCGAATTTCACCTGATAGCCGTGCGAAATATTCAATATCGATTTATCAGTCACAGCTTTGTTTATCGAGGGCAGCGTCTCGTCCATTCTTTCTATTCGGTCGAACAGTTTGAGGTTATTGATTGCACGTATAAACTTGTCGGTACTGCGGTCGAAAGCCTTGTCGACCATATTTCCGGCGCCGGCGTTCTTCGACTGTTCGATTATCCGCGAGACGGTCATCACAGTGTCGGTAACGTGAGCGTCGGAAATCTTTCGTCCTCTCCAAAATTCGGCGCTTAATTTGTCGGAAAGTTTGACTTTTCCGGTTTCGAGGGCGAGCATCAGGGAGACGGTTTTGAAAGTCGAACCCGGCTCTATTGTCGCCTTGGCTGCGTTGTTGTATATGTCGTGAATGTCGCTGTAATCGCCTTTGTAGTATGCGCCTGCATTTGCCATAGCTTTAATGTCGCCCGTAGCGACTTCCATCACTATTATGGCGCCTCCGACAAGTCGCCGGTCTGCGGCGATTTTATCTCGCAAGACGGTTTCGCAAATGTCCTGCATTCGCGTATCTATTGTAGTCAGGACATCGTCGCCGTTTGTAAGTTCTTCGTTATACATATTTTCGATTCCCGAAACGGTTTCTTCGCCGATAACCCCGACGGCGGAATGAGCAAAGTCGTCGCCTAAAGGATATATTCTTTTTCTACCCGTCTCTTTGGTGTATATACCTGTCACATTTCGTCCCCGCTTTTTCAGGAACGGGCTTTTGATAATCATGTCGCTCTGGAATACGTCGATTTTGCGTTTCAAAATATCTTCGGTGTACCATTCTTTACTTGTCCGACTGTCGGATTTCTTCGCTTCTTCCGCCTTTAACCTGCGATTGTACAATTCTCTGTAATAGTCGCCGGCATTTCCTCCCACCGTTTTCGAAAGCAATTTGGCGTATTCCTTATATATATTGATACGGAAAGTATCTAATTTCACGGGGTGTTTACCCGTTTTGACCTTCTTTTCGTCTACGGTGTAGTTGGTGTCGATTCTCACGCCGAAATCCGTATACAAAGTATATTCGGGACGATATGAGGCAAGCGGTTTTCCGTCGGCGGTCAGGATATCGCCCCGCCGGACATTTGTCGAACGGATAATCGATTCGCGCGCATTTTTTTCCGCCTTCTGTATCTTTGGGTCGAATATGATATACATGGCAAAAGCGATGCAGTATAGTGCAAAAACAAAGAAACACCGGTAAAGGAACAATGTCCACTTATATATTTTGTCTGTTCGTTTCATTTTTCTATTTTGATTGGAGGCGTATTCGGTTCTTCGAGTTCCAGACCGTATTTATCCGATAATTCGAGCAGTTTTCTGTAACTGCATGATTCCATAAATTCGCGCAATTTCGTATTGTATCTTATTTTGGCTCTCAACAGTTCTTCCTTTAACTGATTTTGCCGTTTGATTTCCAAATCGTGAACCAGTCCGTTGCTTATGTACAATATCATTATAACGAAAATCAGCAAGATATATTTATAGTGTTTCCGGATAAAAATTATCAGGCTGTCGTCGTCGCTGCCCGCGATTGTTCGTATGAGTTTGAATATTTTCATTATTTCTTTTCTGCTATTCTTAGTTTGGCGCTCCTCGAACGGCTGTTGACGGCGATTTCCGGTTCGCCGGGGACGAGCGCTTTTTTCGTGATAAGGGTAAACGGGCTGATTTCATTACCGTAGAAATCTTTCGACCTGAGCCCTTCGACATTGCCGGTTCTGATAAAGTTTTTGACCATCCTGTCTTCGAGCGAATGATACGAAATTACCGACAGTCTGCCTCCCGTAACTAAAACGTCGACAGTCTGCTCTAAAAAATGTTTCAACGCAGTCATTTCCTTGTTGACCTCTATTCGGAGCGATTGAAAGACTTTCGACAGGAATTGTTTCCCGTCCGATTTCGGTATCATAAAATCAATCGCTTCAATCAAACCGGCGACCGAAGCAAATTCCTGTCGTTCCCGTACATCCACGATGACTGTTGCAAGTTTGCCGGCTTGTCTGATTTCTCCATATTCGAGAAAAACGCGTTTGAGTTTGTCGTATGGATATGTATTTAAGACAGTCCGGGCGGTAAGTTCCGAATCCTGTCCCATGCGCATATCCAGCGAAGATTCGGGGAAACGGAACGAAAATCCTCTTTCGCTTTCGTCGAAATGATGCGAGGACACGCCCAAATCCGCCAAAACGCCGTCCACTTTGCCGATACCGTAGTATCGCAGGAAATTGCGCATAAACCGGAAGTTGTTCCGTATAAAGAGCAAACGTTTGTCGTCGGGCAAATTATTTTCGGCATCCCTGTCTCGGTCGAAAGCAATAAGTTTGCCGCCGTCGAGACGCGACAGGATTTCGCGCGAATGCCCTCCGCCTCCGTATGTCGCATCGACATAAACTCCATTTGCTTTTATCTCAAGAGCATCAACACTCGTTCTCAAAAGCGCAGGAACATGGTAAACTCTATTCATCATTCATCTTTCTTTATTTTTGATTTTTGATTTACGATTTTTGATTTTTGATTTACGATTTTTGATTTTAGATTGGGCTGACGCCAGCCCGATTTATGATTTGCGATTAGGCTGGCGTCAGCCCAATCTAAAATCGTAAATCTAAAATCGTAAATCCAGTCTCTTTGCAAATTGTAAATCGGGCTGGCGTCAGCCCAATCTAAAATCGTAAATCTAAAATCGTAAATCCCAATCATAATCATAAAATTCAAGATTTGTCTATATCCAAATATTTTGCTCTTTTCTCCCATAAATCTTTTGCTAACTGTTGCATATCGGCTTGTCCGTCTTTTTCGTCGACTATTTCGAGACCGAATATTGTTTCGATAACGTCTTCCAAAGTGATGATGCCGTCCATACCGCCATATTCGTCCACAACGAGTGCGATTTGCTCTTTGCTGCCCAACAAAACATCGAACATTTTCGGTATTGTAGTGCCTTCGTAGCAGACGGTTATATGACGTTTGATTTTCTCCAGAGCGATGTCTTTACCTTTTGTCAGGTTTTCGAGAACATCTAATTTAAGAACATAACCGGTGATATTATCGATATTTTCGCCGTATATCGGAAAACGCGAATGTCGTTGAACTTCCGGACGATTGATAAACTCGCTCAATGTCGTTTTTTCGTCGGCGGATATGACCACCGTGCGGGGCGTCATGATTGTATTCACTTTCATCTGTTGCAATTTCAGGAGATTGTTGATTATCTTGCTCTCGTTCTCGGCAAACACGCCCTCTTCGACGCCTATCTCGGCTAATACCCCGACTTCTTCGCGGCTGACGGTTTCTTTTTCCTTACGCCCCGACACCATTTTGGTTATTATCTTCGAAAGCAATACTATCGGATAGGTAACGTATATCATGACGTTAATCGTTGCGGTCATCGGCATAGACAGTTCCCTGCAATAGCGCGCCCCTATACTCTTGGGCAAAATCTCGGACAAAACGAGTATCAGAACAGTGAGTATCGCCGAGGTCAGTCCGAAATAAACTTCTCCGAACAGCGTTGTCGCCTGCGCTCCCACGCCTGCCGCTCCAACGGTATGCGCAATTGTGTTCAACGACAAAATAGACGACAAAGGTTTGTCGATATCATCTTTAAATCGCATCAGTTTTTTCGCTGTTTTGCTGCCGTGCGATACTTTTGTTTTAACATACGAAACAGGTATCGACAATATAACTGCTTCCGCTACAGAACATAAAAACGATACCGATAAAGCTAAAAGTAAATATCCTATAAGTATTCCCATCTGTTTATACTAAATTTAACAGTGCAAATGTACGAAAAGTTTCCAAACTGTAATTCGCGCGACGGAAAATAAACGAAATTTTTTTACCGAATAATGAACTTTTTTTTGCGTAAAAAAATAATATGCTTTACCTTTGTGAAAAATTTCAAGAATCAAACGCAAAAAAACAGCAACGATGATAATGGGACATATCGGTTTAAACAGAATTACACACGCACGGTTTTGCGCGCAAAACATACGGAAAGAAACATCGTCGACGACGATTACGACGGCGTCGACGCCAATGACGACGGCGTCGACGCCAATGACGATGGCGTCGACGCCAATTACGATGACGTCGACGCCAATGACGATGGCGTCAACGCCAATTACGATGACGTCGACGCCAATGACGATGACGTCGACGCCAATGACGATGACGTCGACGCCAATGACGATGACGTCGACGCCAATTACGATGACGTCGACGCCAATTACGATGGCGTCGACGCCAATGAGGAGGTTTTTACCGCTTCTTCCGAAAAAGAGATGTTATAATAAAATTGTTTAATAAAATTTAATATACTAATTATGGTCAAACATTACTTAAAAGTCGCTTTCCGCAATATGTGGAAATACAAGTATCAGACGCTTGTTAGCGTCATTGGGTTAGCTGTCGGGTTTGCATGTTTTGCGATGGCAGCGTTATGGATACGTTACGAGATGACGTATGACAGTTTTCATAAAAACGCCGACAGGATGTACAGTGTCGGTATTCAGGGAGAGTCTCCTTCCGAAATTTTGAGAGGAGTTCCGTATCCTTTAGCGGGATACCTCAAAACTACTTTTCCCGAAATTGCTAATTCAATACCGATATCATCGGCGCCCTCAAGTCAGATAGAACTCGACGGAGTCAGGCGAAGTGTCGATATTGTCCGTATTGATTCGTCGTTTTTCAGCATGTTTGATGTGAAAATCATTGAAGGCAGTATGGATTTTCTGATTCCCGCAAGTAAAGGCGCTGCGATAACCGCTGCAAAAGCAAAACAATGGTTCGGAAATGAAAGTCCTCTCGGCAAAAGTTTTAAAGAGTACGGCAAGGAATATACTGTTTGCGCGGTTACAACAAGTCTGCCCAAACGAAGCAACTATCCGTTCGACATTCTGATGCTGTCGGGTATAGTCGCGAATGGCGTACCCGTACAGTCGCAATGGAGCTACTGGTACGGCGACCATGCGCTCATAGAACTTGTTCCCGACGTCGACGTCGAAGCGTTCAGGAAAAAACTGTACGAACATAAAACCAAACATTCGGGAATCAAACATATGAGCATTACGCCGCTTACTTCCTTGCGTTATGTAGACCCCAACGTAAAAAGAGATGTGAAATTTCGACATATTATTATCTTTTCCGTCGTCGGTATGTTGCTTATTCTGTGTACACTGTTCAACTATTTGACCCTGTTCATTAGCCGGTTCCGGCTCCGGCGACGGGAACTTGCTTTGCGGGTCGTCTGCGGAGCCTCGAACAGGTCGCTGTTTACGCTTTTGTCGACGGAGTTTCTCGCATCCTTAATTATAGCGCTCCTGCTCGGGCTGTTTATCATAGA
>JAIRLF010000235.1 GCA_031259655.1 Prevotellaceae bacterium | reverse complement strand
AGTATAGGAGAGAAATTTACCGTTAAAGGTTGGGTTCGGACAAAACGGGGAAATAAGAATGTAGCATTCATTGCCCTCAATGACGGTTCGACGATAAACAACCTGCAACTTGTTGTGGATGTTGCTAATTTCAACGAAGAATTGTTGAAACAAATCACAACAGGTTCGTGTATAAAAGCGGAAGGTATATTGGTCGAATCGAAAGGCAGCGGTCAACCTGTCGAAATACAAACGTCTAATATAGAATTGTATGGGACAGCAAGCGTCGAGACTTATCCTTTGCAGAAAAAGGGTCACACTTTGGAGTTTCTGAGGGAAATAGCGCATCTTCGTCCGCGTACCAACACTTTCGGCGCCGTTTTGAGAATCAGGCATGCAATGGCTTACGCTATTCACAAGTATTTTAACGACAATGGGTTTTACTATCTTCACACCCCAATAGTTACCGCTTCGGACGCCGAAGGCGCCGGAGCAATGTTTCAGGTAACAACGCTCGATTTGACGGCTCTTCCCAAAAACAAAGACAACGAAATCGATTATTCGCAAGATTTTTTCGGTAAACATACATCGCTGACCGTATCAGGGCAGTTGGAGGGAGAATTAGGCGCCCTGGCTTTATCGCAGATATACACTTTCGGACCGACGTTTCGCGCCGAAAACTCAAATACGCCAAGACATTTAGCCGAATTTTGGATGATTGAACCCGAAATGGCGTTCTACGAAATCAAAGATAATATGGACCTTGCCGAAGATTTCATCAAATATCTTGTGAGATATGCTCTGGAAAATTGCGCCGACGACCTCGCTTTCCTCAATAAAATGTGGGACAGCGAACTTTTGACGCGTCTGCAGGGAGTTGCCGATACGGAATTTGTGCGCTTGGATTATACCGAAGGCGTTGAAATCCTGCAAAAATCGGGAATGAAATTCGAATATCCCGTATTTTGGGGCGCAGACTTGCAAGCCGAGCATGAACGCTATCTGGTCGAAAAACACTTTCGAAAACCTGTTATCCTCACAAATTACCCGAAAGAAATCAAAGCGTTCTATATGAAGCAAAACGATGACGGCAAAACGGTTAGGGCAATGGATGTGCTGTTTCCCGCAATCGGCGAAATCATCGGCGGCTCGCAACGCGAAGAAAATTTCGACAAACTTCAGGCAAGAATCGACGAACTGAAAATCTCGGTTAAAGACTTGTGGTGGTATTTGGATACGCGTCGATTCGGTACGGCTCCGCATAGCGGTTTCGGGCTTGGTTTCGAGCGGTTATTGCTGTTTGTTACCGGAATGTCGAATATCAGAGACGTTATTCCCTTTCCACGCACTACCAAAAACGCCGAGTTTTGACCCAATTATGTCTGCAAAGTTTCTGATAGAAGAACTTACAGCTTTGGCTGACAACGAACAGGCTGCCTTTTTGCAAGGTTTTTTCAAAACCGGCAAAGGTCAGTATGCCGAAGGCGACGTATTTCTGGGGATAAAAGTCCCCAAAACGCGCGCTATAATCAAAGCATACAAAGACATGCCTTTACATGAAATAGAAACTCTGCTGTATTCCGAATTTCATGAAGTCAGGTTAGCCGGATTTCTGTTGCTGGTCGAACAGTTTAAAAAGACAGACGACACAGACAAACTTACGCAAATATACAATTTCTATCTGGAACATGCACGGCAAGCAAACAATTGGGATTTAGTAGATTTGAGTTGCAGAGATATTGTCGGCGGATATCTTCTCGACAAAAAAGACCGGAGCCGGCTGTATCGATTGTCCCTCAGTTCCAATTTATGGGAACAGCGCATCTCGATTGTTTCGACCTGGATGTTTATCAAACATCTTGAATTTGAGGATACGTTGCGAATTTCGGAAACGCTGCTGACGCACAAACACGACCTTATCCACAAAGCTGTCGGGTGGATGCTGCGCGAGGCAGGGAAAAAAGATAAGAGCGTGTTAATCGCGTTCCTTGAACGGCATTCGGCGGCGATGCCCCGCACGACGTTGAGATATGCAATCGAACATTTAGCTCCCAACGAACGGCAAAAGTATATGAATAACAAACATAAAGATAAATGAATTATGAAAATATCGGATATATTTGAACAACGGGAACACACTTTTTCTTTCGAGTTTTTCCCCCCGAAAGACGAAATTTCGGCAGTCGATTTCGGCGTGAATGTGGGACAATTGATGAAACTTTCGCCCTCGTTCGTTTCCGTTACCTACGGAGCCGGCGGCTCGAACAGCGAACGTACCTTCGCCTTAGTCGATTATCTTCAAAACAAAACAGGCTTAACGGTTATGGCGCATTATACTTGCGTAGGCGCTTCGAAATCCAAAGTCCTCGAAGATATCAATTATCTTAAATCGAAAAATATCGATAATCTCATGCTTCTCCGTGGCGACCCGCCAAAGGGAGCAAACGATTTTGTGCCTCATCCCGACGGTTTCGCTCATGCCTCCGAGTTGATAGAAAAGGTCTCGACCGAGTTCAAAAACACGTTTACTATCGGAGCGGGATGTTATCCCGAAAAACACCCCGAAGCGGAAACTCTTGAACAGGATATCCGTCATCTTAAAGAAAAAACCGACGCGGGCGCCGACTTCCTGATTGCTCAACTGTTTTTCGATAACAATGTATATTTCGATTTTGTGGATAAGGTGCGCAAAGCAGGAATACGTTGCAGAGTGATTCCGGGAATTATTCCGATTACTTCGTACTCGCAGGTTGACCGGTTCTTTAAATTAAGCGACGCTAAAATCCCCGACGTCCTCATGGATAAACTCGAAACTGCCAAAAATAATCCCAAACGAATACTCCGTATTGGCGTCGATTATGCTATCGAACAATGCCGCAATCTTATAGAAGGCGGCGCTCCGGGAATACATTTCTATACTCTGAACAAATCGAGCGCTACTGTAGAAATATTCGAGACGATACGGTGATATTCCATAGACGGTAGCATTTTACTCCGAAAATTCTCTTATTGCGTTTTCGATATACGATTTACGGGTTTCGTCCGAAACAACAGGAATACTCCCGTAAAACAGTTGTTTATAGGGTTTTATTCCGGTAAAGCCGAATATAGTTTTTTCTGCGATTACTTTCATTGCGTTTTGAGAATCTTCGAAATCCTCCGAAGAAAGACCTGTTGCACAAATCATCGAACCTTTGAGATACGACAACAAACCATCTCCGTTCGAGCCGGTATCAACATACTCATACGCAAATCTTTCGGCGAAAACTCTGTCGATATAGCCTTTCATAATTGCCGGCATACCTCCCCACCAAACAGGAAATGCAAATATGATATGCTCAGCCCATTTGACGTATTCCTGCTCTATGGCGATATCTTTAGGGGTTTGATTGTCGGCAAACGACGAAAAATCATCGGCGCTCAACACCGGATTAAAACCAATCTCGTATAAATTACGGATTTTCACTTCGTTACCTTTGTTAGCCAAATGTTCGCTCAAGGCTTTTATCAACGAACTGCTGAAACTTGCAGAGTTCGGATGCGCTAAAATTATTAAATATTTCATTGTTAAAAAACTAATTTCTTCGTTGTGAATTTAAAAATATCAGAATATAGTAAATCAAAGTAGCCAAAGACCCCAAAGCAGCAACAACATAGGTCAATGCCGCCCATTTAAGCGCGTCTTTAGCAGCCGATTCTGTTCGTGCATCCACAATCTGCCGCTGTTCCAACCATGCGATAGCCCTTTGACTTGCATTGATTTCTACGGGTAAAGTAATGAAACTGAACAGTGTAGTAAGAGAGAACAGAATTATTCCCGCAAGCATAAGCGCCGGAAAGATGTTTACAGTCAATATTCCCGCTAAAAGTATCCACGAAAGATATTTCGACGAAACGCTAACTAAAGGCACTAAGTTTGAGCGCATTGTCAACCATGGATATGCTTTTGCATGTTGCACGGCATGTCCGCACTCGTGAGCCGCAACTGCCGCTGCGGCAACGCTTCGACTTGAATATACGCTTTGACTCAAATTAACCGTCTTATTTAGCGGATTATAATGGTCGGTCAGATGCCCCGACACCGAAACAACCGACACATCGTAGATGCCGTTTTCGCGTAACATCCTTTCTGCAACGTCTTTACCGCTCATGCCCGAGCCAAGCGCCACACCGGAATATTTTTTGAACTTGCTCTGCAAAGTCATACTTACTGCGTAACTTGCCAAAGCTATTATGCCGAATATTATATAAGCTCCTGTCATATAAACTGTTATTAATTATTAACCATGTCAAAATGTTCATGGACAATCAGTTTTTCGCAATAGCAACATTGCATTTCCAGAGGGTTGGAAGAGACTTTCCTGAATTTCGTGTTGATATTTTCATGATTTGTAATACATTTAGGATTAATGCATTTAATAATATTTTCCACTATTTCGGGCACTTCAACATCGCGTTTTTCCACTACTTCGTAATCGCGGATAATATTGAGCCTTGCCATTGGCGCTATCAAAGCGATTCTGTTTACTTCGTCGGCAGTAAAAAACCTGTCTGTCACCTTCATAATGGCTTTTTTACCCAATTTTTTACTGTCGAGATTCATGCCGAATGTTATTTGATTTTCGCAGTTCTGCAATCCTAATATATTGATTACCTTAAACAAAACATTTGACGGGATTCGGTCTATTGCCGTCCCGTTTTTTATTGCGTTAACTTTCAATTCTTTTTCCATAATAATATTTTTATAACCGACCTTATTTTATGAATGTACAACAAAATTCCCTGTAAAACTTATTCAACTTGTTTATCCTGAAAAAGACGTTCCATTTCTGCAATTTTTTCTCTCAATTTTGCGTTTTCTTCATCTTTTTCTTCGAGCTTTTTATCCTTTTCTTCGAGCTTTTTATCCCTTTCTTCGAGCTTTTTATCCCTTTCTTCGAGCTTTTTGCGCTGCTCTTCGAATGATTTGCGCTGTTCTTCAAGCTCTTTTTCATATTCTTCTTTCGCCTGCAATTTTCCTTTCTTTAGAGCGTACTCTATTTGACCGAGATGACGAGTTCTTGCTTCTCGCATATAGTCATATTCGGATTTTTCTGCAGGCGAGAGTTGGGTATAATCCAATATGTCACGCGCTTTGAGTAATCCTTTAGCGCTAAATCCCTCTTCTATCCGGTTGTTTTTCAAAAAATAAATCCATTCATCCAATGTGTTTTCGGCAAGGTCATTGAAATCATTTACTTTCAGCACATAGTATTCGGGATATAAATCACCGGGTTCATTTTTATCGGAGATATCGCGCTGGTCGTTCGGCAGTTCCAATATGTCTTGTTTATATAATCCTTTAAAATATGTTCTGCCATGATACACATAATCTTCTCCCTGACCGATATCGAAATAGACTATGTTTATGGAATATACTTTCCTTATTGTCCCGTATTTA
>JAIRLF010000165.1 GCA_031259655.1 Prevotellaceae bacterium | reverse complement strand
CAAGATTTTGAAAAACGCCCGGATAAAATTCTAACTTTTCGAGACTGTCAATCTGATAATCCGTTGCAGGTTCGATGACCAAAGTCCCGTCACGGTCGATAAATAATATTTTCTTCATTTAAATTATAATGTGTCAATCTATTTTCAATTTTCAAAAGTCGAACGTCTCCTGCACTGTGCAGCGTTCGTTCATGCAATACTTGAATGAGCGCTGCATCGTGCAGCGTTCGTTCAAGTAATACTTGAATGTCTCCTGCATTGTGCAGCGTTCGTTCAAGTAATACTTGAATGTCTCCTGCATTGTGCAGCGCTCGTTCAAGTAATACTTGAATGACTCCTGCATTGTACAACGTTCGTTTGTCATATCCGATTATCAATTCATTTTAATTACCGCCTTTGTTGTTTTTGCCCGTATCGAGTCGGCAAAAGCATCGTTGATATGGTCAAAATCGTAAAGATTGATATAATGTTCCGCCGGAAACGCTTCCTGAACCAGCAATTTCTGGGCAATCATAAAATGTTCTTTGTGCGACCCCATCACGCCCTTAATATTCAATGACTGGCGGGTCACGTGGGTTGCATCCAGTTCGACATTGTTCGGATAGGTTGCAATCAGACAAACATCGTGTTCGGGTTTGACCGTAAGAATCGCTTCGGCAAGCGCTTGCGAAATTCCGGAACATTCTATCAGCAAATCTACCTTGCCTTTCGAGCCGAACAACATACCCCGACTGTCGCGGACGCCTTCGTGCAAATGCGACAACAAAGGTTTTTCGGGAGAAACGACAATGGTGGTGATACCACGTTGTTGCGCGGCTTTCAGACGGATATTCCGGTCTTGTTCGATACCGGTGATAGCCACTCTTGCCCCTGCCGCACGTGCGAGTTCGGCAGCCATCAACCCCATGATGCCGCAACCGGTAACAAGCACATCCATACCCGGTTTGATATTGCATTTGCTGTAAATAGCGTTCACTACCACCGATAAAGGTTCTACGATAGCGCCAAATTCGGGGCGTAGCCCTTCGATAAACGGCACAATACGGGCTGATTCGAGAACCATTTGCTGACCAAAAGCTCCGTTTCCGTGATATCCGAGAATGATTTTGTCGGGGCACAAGTTCCATTTGCCGCTGCGACAGGCGGGACAGTCTTCTTTTCGACATCCCAGCTGAGCTACAGGGTTGAACAGGTCGCCCACTTTCAACGAACCGTGATTTCCCTGTCCCAATTTTAACACTCGCGCGCTGCATTCGTGTCCAATCACTTTTGGGCGTTGAATCCAGTCGAAATTGGGTTTGCTCAATGTTGCGCTCACATCCGAGCCACATATAGCCGTGTAAAGAGTTTCCGCTAATATTTCGCCTTCTTTCGGTTCGGGCATTTCCATTTCGACGATAGATGTGTTGCATTCCACCGCTTCTGCCTCGCCCGGATGAAATCTTTTGGAACCATGCAGGCAAAATCCTTTGATTGATTTATTATTCATTGTTTTATACAAAATCTTGTTTTAATTTTCGGTCACATTTTCGTCTGTTCTTCCGCTTTGCTTTCGTCGGAAAAATCGAACATCAGGTGCTGTATCGAACAGTTATTGTGCGTCGAGACATAACATGCGCCGCATTGTTGCGATTGAGTAAGAGATTTTCTCAATATTTCAGGAACTCTGTTACAATCACATAAGTGATGATTTAAGCAATTTGCCGTATATCTGAAATCACCTTTCAGAATATAAGCGATTATGCAACCCATGACAGGAGATTTGTCCAATAAATGTTTGTCAATCTTTGCCATATATTGTATATGCAATTCGGAAATTATAATCGGGTTATATTTTGACTTTTGCCTGCCGACAAAGACGGGTTCTATTATATTTTGTGTTTCGATAAAATATTCGAGGCTTGCCGCATTTGTCCAGCTTCCAAACTGCAAACTGATTTTTGGGGCGTCTGTTTTCACTCGTTTATTTTTCAAGACTTTATTTTTATAATTGCGATATTCGGGAGCTACGCCGATATGCCATTCGGCAGCTTGCGGCGATTTGTCGACATAATCGAACAGGACGGTCGAAATGTATTCTTCATGCGATGTAATATCAACGCAACGAGCAGATTGTACCGAAGCAAAAGCGTCGAACAACAAACATACGCATCGATGTTCGAATGCTTTGTTAAATGCATTGATTATTGCCGGTTTTAGCTTGTCTATCTTTGTCATACGCCATTTATATTACTTTTCATTTTAGCGATTTCGGTTATGAGCAACATTGCGTCGTTCATAGCCTGCGAACGCGTCCAAAAATATTTCCGGTTTGGTTTTATTATATAAATAAAGTTGTTATCAAAATACTTATATTGTTGTTTAACGTAGATATTGTGCTTTTGTTGCCTCAACATGCGGGTATTAATTGTTTTCAGGGCAAGAGTCAAATCGTCCGAGCTTTTGAAAATAATATCCTTTTTTACAGTAATGATAGACAAAGTTACCAGATTAAGAGGGCTTTTTTTCGGGACATCGTAAATGACGGCATTGACTTTATATGAGGAATGTTGCAGTACTTCGTTCATTTCTTCGGTAATCATGATTGCGTACGCCTCGTTTTCGTCTTTCGAAACCGGTTCGAAACCGATTGAATTTTCGCCCTGCTCCAGTAAATTGAGGCTGAATTTCAAAGTATCCTGAATCAGAATTTGTTCTTTTGCCGTCAATCCTATCAGACTTTCCAACTTTCGGTTGATTTCTTCTTCTTTTTGCTTGACAAAGAGAGGATTTTTGGGTTCCTGTTTCAGTTCGGAGACTAATTCGTCGAACAGTTTCGCGATAGCGGATAAATCCTGAGTATCATTGAAAAACGCCGGCAGTTCCAGATATTCGTTGAGCATTATCTGGTCTCTTTCTATTCCCCACGACGAAGTTGAGAGAAACAAATAGTATGTAGCCAAGTCGGAATTGAAAAACGCCACTAAACATTTTTTAATATCCGAACAATTATCGTCGTTTTTATTCATGATAAACACACCGCTTTTGAAATATGCCGTATAATCAATATAAGAGGCCGTAACTTGCGAGACTTCTCTGTTGTCGTTTTGTCCTTTTTTGACAACGATAAAAGGCGGACGAAACAGATGTTTGTCGATTTTCCTGAAATATTTATCATTGGGAACAGCGACATCTTCCGGAGTATAATATCGTTGTATCTCTTTTGTTTCGATAATCAAATCCGGAGCAAAATCCTTGTGTTTACTGTCGCCGTTTAGCCCGGTGGCGTGCAGCCAGTTATTCTCTTTGAAATAGGATTTCAGATATATTGTCGATTTATCGCTCAATAAGGAAAGCAAATTAAAATCTAACACATTGCCCCACATTGCTGTTTTCCAGATTTTTGTATCGGGAACTTGACATTCGTATCTCGGCAGGAATTTGACTTCGACGCTATCAATAACCAAACCGTCAGCGAGATTCGACTTGATGTATGTTTGCGGAGCAAAGTATTCGACAATGTTCAAGACATTGCCGGGAAAAGTTTTTCGATAGCAGGCAATGGATACGGGAATCGAAGCCGAATTAAACAATTGTCCGGCAAAGTCTTTCTTTGCTTTGTTGAAAATCGACAGGTTGTAAATCTTTTCGACATAAGTCTTATTAAAGAGCCATTTCCTGAAATTTTGGTAGCTTTTGTTTGTATTGGTCAAAATTTTCGTGTTGAAAATCATAGCAATTTGTCCTTCGTCATTTACGAATTGGGTTGCTTTATCCATGAAAGCAAGAACTTTTTCCTGCGCATATTTCTGTTTATCAAGATAGTTTTTGATTTCCGGGCTGATTTTATCCGTACCGAATGGAGGATTTCCGACCAGCAAATCCGCTTTAAAGAGAAATTTTTCCGCATCGATTTCTCCAATAGCGTCTCCACACCACAGATTTATTCCTTGATTGTTGAGCAAGTGGTCGTTGGGGCTGCGCATCATGTATGGCAACCGGTATTCTTTGCTTAGCCACAGCGTTTTAGGGTCTAAGTATTCCAGCAAAGTCAAGTAAAGTAGCGAGGCGGAAACTTTGAGCGCCAAAGGGTCGATATCGATTCCGAAAATATTATGAATCAGTATATCGCGTAGTTCCGTAAATAAAATATCGCGTCCGGGGTTAGCATTTTTCCAGCGTTGGATTAGGCGTTTGTAACTTTCGACAAGGAAAATACCCGCGCCACATGCGATATCCAATGTTCTAACATTGTGATTTGTTTCGGTTTCGGCAGGTAATTTGTCGTTCAACATGAGTTCGACCAAAGGGTAAGGGGTATAAAACGGCATGTTGTTTTTATTATTCTTAAACTCCTCGATGAAAGTTTCGTAGACTTCGCTTAACACTTCTGTTTGAATAAGACTGAAATCGAAAATCCTCCACTTTCCATACGCAACCGGCTTTACCGGCGTTTCGCCGCAGGTGAAGCAGTTTCTGATTTTTTGCAAATGTTCTTTCGTAACCGTTTGCCGTTCGTACTCTGTTACGGGAAACAGATTGAACTGAAAATGATTGTGCAATTCTTCGAACAGAACGTATGTAGCGTCCACATCTTCCAATATATCAAAGTAGCAGTCTGTTCCCTGTTTGATTCGGCTGTATATCCATGCTTCTTTCGCCGCTCCCCGGTCTTCGAGATAGAGTATAAACAGCGAACGCATCAACAAACTGTGCACAACATCCTTGTCTTGAATCTCCTCGTTGAGGATTTGGGCTGTTTTCAAAAGGCTTTGCGCCAAAAAACGGTCTACCGTTTTCTGTGTATCGATTTTCTCAAGAATACCTAAATCGCTTGTCCACAGTAATCCGCAATCAACGCCGACTTGCGAAAACAGTTCGACTAAGACGTTTAACCCGTCTACGTCATTTGCCTGCGTTCTAAAGATTTCGGACAGTTTGAGTTCTTCGCGCGCAGCAGTGGCAGAGGTAAGATATACAGGTTTTTCGTAACAGTTGTACACTCTGATTTCTGTGTCCGACAAAACATACAGGAACATCACCTTCCTGTAATTCCATGCTTTACGCTGAATCTCTGAGATTCCTCGCAATGTTCGTTCATCAAAAAAGAGAACTTCCTTAAATAATATAGCAGGAAGACCTCCCGAAAAATAGACCTTGTCCGCACCGATTTTTTCTAAACCTCGATATCTTGGATGTGTTAGAGCTATTCGCGAACAATCTGTTAATCGACCTAATCCCAATTTAGTGTAAAAAAAATTCATACTCATTGACGTTTTCAACTTTGAGACAAAAGTATCAACTAAAATTAGTTTCTCCAAATTTTTTTTCTCTATTTGAGTGATGTTTTCTCTAACTTTCTAAAATACAGACTTAAATTCTTTGGCTTACCGCACAAAAAGAATGAAAAAAATGACGAAAATTCACTCTCTAAAGATGTGAAATCTTTAAAAAAGTGAAAAAATTTAGCTATAAACATTCTTTTGAAGTTCGATTTGGTGGCATTTGACTACGTCGAGGACGCCGGCATTACCATCTGTAATTTTTTCATTCTCAATCGCCACAAAAAAACAGGGATAAAATCGCAACTTGAATTGATTTTATCCCCTTTTAGTATTATTTTTAAATCAAATATTTACGCCAATCCGAATGCTTTTTTGATTTCGTTTATAGAATCTGTTTTTTCCCAAGTAAAAAATTCGATTTCTTTACTTATTTCATTACCGTTATCGTCAATAAATTTCGCTTTTCCTAAGTATGAAGCTCTTCCGAAATGACCATAAGAGGCTGTCGGTTCGTAGATTGGATTTTTGAGGGCGAAACGTTCGATAATTTTAGCCGGACGCAAGTCGTTGCCGAAGATTTTGTTTATTATCTCACCGATTTCTATGTCGGAGATGTTCAATTTCGAGGTGCCGTAAGTGTTGATATTTATGCTGACAGGTTTTGCGATGCCTATGGCATAAGCTATCTGAACCAGGACTTCGTCGGCAACGCCTGCGGCTACCATATTTTTTGCGATGTAACGAGCGGCGTATGCAGCCGAACGGTCGACTTTCGACGGGTCTTTGCCCGAAAACGCTCCGCCGCCGTGCGCGCCTTTTCCCCCGTAGGTATCGACGATGATTTTCCTGCCGGTCAAACCCGTATCGCCGTGAGGTCCACCGATTACAAACTTGCCGGTAGGGTTCACGTGCAAGATATAGTCGTCTTTAAACAGCGTCTGTATTTTTTCGGGGAACAGGCTTTTTACCCGCGGGATAAGGATGTTTGCCACATCTTCGCGGATTTTTTTCGACATCGCTTCGTCTTCGTCGAAGTCGTCGTGTTGAGTAGAGACAACGATAGTGTGAATTTTGACCGCCTTATTGTTGAGGTCGTATTCGACAGTAACCTGCGATTTCGAGTCGGGGCGCAAATAGAGCATTTGCTTTTTTTCTTTGCGTATTGTCGCAAGTTCGCGGACAATTGCGTGCGAAAGAGTAAGCGGCAGGGGCATGTATTCTTCCGTTTCGTTGATAGCATAACCGAACATCAAGCCCTGGTCGCCGGCGCCTTGTTCTTCTTTGTCTTTTTGGACGACACCCTGATTAATGTCGGGCGACTGTTCGTGTATCGTCGAAATCACGCCGCAGGATTGCGCGTCGAAACGATATTTGTCGCTTGTGTAACCGATATTTTCGATTACTTTGCGCGCTGTTGTTTGAACATCAACATAAGCTTTAGAGTTCACCTCTCCGCTTAACACCACCAAGCCTGTGGTTACAAGAGTTTCACAAGCTACTTTAGATTCTGCATCCCGACGCAAAAAATCGTCTAAGAGAGCGTCGGAAATTTGGTCGGCAATTTTATCGGGATGTCCTTCCGATACCGACTCCGAAGTAAATAAATATGTATCCATCATACTATGAATTAATAAATTAATAAAAAAATAACAGGGGAAAAATACAGTAGAACACGTTTTAGCATTTTTTTACTGTGGTCGCAAGCAGCCAAATTTTTCCACGCCGCAAAGATACTGCTTTTTTTTGTTCTGCAAATTTTTTTTACAATTTTATATCTGTAATTAACCGGCATATCCCAATGGACGTTTTGTAATTAATTGAATAATAACAAATTTAAGCCGACTAATGGTTTACGATATCGCACTGAATTTTTTTTGCGAATCGGCATTTTCGAGATTTGTTTTCAGCGTTTTATTTTCGTCGTTACTGAGGTCGGGGTCTTTACTCAGGACAGATTCGACAATTTTTCTCACTGCCTCGAGCATGTCGCCGTCTTTACTCAAATCGGTTATTCGCAGTTTAAACGGGAGACCGCTTTGCTGAGTGCCTTCGATATCTCCCGGTCCCCGCATCTTCATATCTTCTTCGGCAATTTTGAACCCGTCGTTAGTTGCGACCATCAATTCCAGTCGTTTACGCGATTCTTTACTCAGTTTGTAACCTGCCATCATCAGGCAATACGATTGGTCGGCGCCTCTGCCGACACGTCCCCGCAATTGATGCAACTGTGCAAGACCAAAGCGTTCGGCGCTTTCGATAACCATCACCGTTGCATTCGGAACATTTACGCCCACTTCGATAACCGAAGTGGCAATCATGATATTAGCCTTGCCGGAGACGAACAGGTTCATCGAAAAATCCTTGTCCGCCGATTTCATTTTGCCGTGCACCACGACAGTGACATATTCGGGAGGAGGAAAAGCGCGCACAATACTCTCGTATCCATCTTCGAGATATTTGTAATCCATTGTTTCCGATTCCTTTATCAGAGGATACACAATATATATTTGACGTCCCTGTTTTATCTGTTCTTTCAGAAAACCGAACACATGCAATCGTCGACTGTCGTTGAACGTCAATGTTTTCACCGGTTTTCTGCCGGGAGGCAATTCGTCGATAATCGACACATCCAAATCGCCGTACACGGTCATAGCCAGCGTTCGCGGTATGGGAGTAGCCGTCATCACCATGATGTGCGGATGGGTTTTCGATTTATTCCACAACTTCGCCCTCTGTTCAACTCCAAAACGATGCTGTTCGTCAATCACCGCCAATCCGAGATTTTTGAACTGCACATCATCCTCTATCAAGGCATGAGTACCGATAAGGATATCTATTGTTCCTTTAGCCAATTCGTTATAGAGAATGACGCGCTTCGATTTTTTCGTCGAGCCGGTCAACAGGCTTACTTTGACGTCCATTCCGTTCAAAAACTGCACAACGGACGAAAAATGTTGAGCAGCCAATATTTCGGTAGGCGCCATTATGCACGACTGAAATCCGTTATCGGCCGCAATAAGCATAATCATCAAGGCAACCAGTGTCTTGCCGCTACCCACGTCGCCCTGCAACAAGCGGTTCATTTGCTTGCCGCTACCCATGTCGCGCCTCATCTCGCGAACCACTCTTTTCTGCGCCGAAGTGAGAGGAAAAGGAAGATTATTTTCGAAAAAATAATTGAACCGTTCTCCGACTTTGTCGAAGACAAATCCCTGATTAGCTTTCACTCTCGCCGTTCTATGGCGCAATATCCCAAGTTGGATATAAAACAGTTCGTCGAATTGCAGACGGTTACGCGCCCGGACAAGCAAGTCCTGATTTTGAGGAAAATGGATATTAAGCAAGGCTTCGGGCAAGGGCATCAGTTTATATTGCTCAATAAGATAATCGGGAAGGGTTTCCGGGATTTTGTTCAGAACGAGATTGAGAAGATTATACATAAATTTCACAATCACTTTGTTTTCCATATAGCTGTTACGCAATTTTTCGGTCGAGCTGTAGATTCCGTTGATATTTGTCGAAAAAGCGCCGGGATTTTCCGTTTCGGGGATGTTGACCTCGGGATGTACCATATTGATTTGTCCGTTAAACAGGTTCGGTTTACCGAATACTACATATTTTGTCGCCGGTTTGATTTTGTCTTTTATCCATGTCAAACCTTGAAAGAACACAAGGTCAATGCTTCCCGTACCGTCGGTGAACCGGCAAACGAGCCGTTTCTTGCCTTTCTCCTTCCCTTCGAACCTGACCGAAACAACTTCGCCATACAACTGAATGTAGGACAATTCGGGGTTAATTTCCCTAACGGTGTAGAAACGTGTACGGTCGATATATCGAAAAGGAAAATAGTAAAGCAGGTCTTTGAAAGTCTCAATCTCCAATTCGCCAAACAATATTTCCGCTTTTTTCGGACCCACACCGGGCAAATACATTATTTTAGTATTAAGAATATCTTCCTTAAAATCGCTCATATCAAATCAATTCAAATCGCTGTCTCCGTATACATGTGTCAAAAAAAATTGTACAAACGTACAAAAAAAACTAAGAACTAAAAGTTAAGAACTAATAGTGGCTGACGCACTCCTGACTTCGTCGCTTTTTGGGGATGCATCTGTGCAAATCTCTCCAATCTGCGTCATCTGTGTGCGGAAAGCGCTCGTCCATTAATGGAAAAACAGCAGTTCCCTGTATTTCGGCATGGGCCAAAGTTCGTCGTCGATAATCATTTCCAGCTTGTCGATATGGTATCTGATACTGTCTAAAAAAGGGAGGACATTAATAAAGTATGTTTCTGCCCGTTTTACCGTATCGTCGATAGCATTGGCTTTTTTCCGTTCGTCAATCATCTGATAGACTTTGATGTTTATTTCTTTGACGTGTCGGGATATTTTTTCTAAAGCTCTCATTTGCGGGATAATCATTTCGGAAGCTTTTTCGCCGAATAATCCTTTGAGACCCTGAACATTTTGAATAAGAATGTTTTGATATTGGATAGCTGTAGGAATAATATGGTTCAAAGCCAAATCGCCTAACACACGGGATTCTATCTGTAATTTTTTCAAGAATGTTTCGTTTTTGATTTCGTATCGCGATTCAAGTTCCCGTTTCGAGAGCACGCCCGATTCGGTCAGCAGTTTTATCGATTTCGGGTTGAGATAAGTTTTAAACGCATCAGTAATACTGTCGATTATACCGAGCCCCCGTTTTTCCGCCTCTTTACGCCATTCCTCCGAATAACTATTTCCGGCGAAAAGGATATTTTTCGACTTCACGATAAACGAACGTAAGACTTGAAGTATAGCTTCATCTTTTTTGACATTTTTTTCGATAAGTTCATCCACTTCGGTTTTGAAAATATTCAGTTGTTGCGCCACCGCCGTATTAAGAATCAACAGCGAAGCGGCGCAATTGCTGCTCGCGCCGACAGCCCTGAACTCGAAACGGTTACCCGAGAACGTAAACGGCGAGGTTCTGTTGCGGTCGGTTGTGTCGGGCATGATTTCAGGTATTTTGCCGACGACGTCGAGTTTCAGTTCGGTTTTTTCGTCGGGCGTCATTTTCTTATTAGGGATTTTCTCTTCTAATGAGTTAAGTACCTTTTGCAAGGTCTCTCCGATAAACACCGACATTATTGGAGGCGGAGCTTCACAAGTGCCTAACCGTTGATAGTTACTGAGATTGGTGACGCTCGACATCAACAGCAGACCATGTTCGTGCACAGCGCGGATTGTGCATATAAAGAACGTAAGAAACTGCAAGTTATTTCGCGGCGTCTTCCCGGGCGACAACAAATTGACGCCCTGGTCGGAAGCTAAAGACCAGTTACAGTGTTTTCCCGAGCCATTGACGTTCATATAAGGCTTTTCGTGGAAAAGCACGCGTAAGTTATGTCGTTTAGCAATATTTTTCATTATCGACATTAACAGCAGGTTATGGTCGACGGCAAGATTTCCTTCCTCGAAATTCGGAGCGCATTCGTACTGATTCGGCGAAACTTCGTTATGCCGGGTTTTCAAGGGGATACCAAGACGGTAGGCTTCTTCCTCAAAATCGCGCATAAACATAGCGACGCGTTCGGGGATAGTGCCGAAATAGTGGTCGCCCAACTGTTGGTTTCGCGCAGCCTCGTGTCCCATCAGGGTTTTGCCGGTCATCATCAGGTCGGGGCGCGCGTGATACAGAGCCTCTTCTACAACAAAATATTCCTGCTCTAAGCCCACAGTCGAAAAGACATGACGGACGTCCCTGTCGAAATATTGCGCAACGGCGGAAGCCGCTTTATCCAGCACAGCCAACGATTTGAGAAACGGAGCTTTGAAATCGAGCGCTTCGCCGGTGAACGAGACGAATACCGTTGGAATGCAGAGCGTTTTGTCGTGAATAAACGCCGGCGACGAAGGGTCCCAGGCGGTATATCCGCGAGCTTCGAATGTGTTGCGCAGTCCTCCGCTCGGAAAACTCGAAGCGTCGGGTTCTTGTTGTATCAACAGTTCGCCGCGGAAATTTTCGATACAATTTCCCGATTTTGTGATTTCGAAAAATGCGTCATGTTTTTCGGCTGTCGATTCGTTCAACGGATGAAACCAGTGAGTATAATGCGTTACGCCTCGTTCGATAGCCCACGATTTCATACCCGAAGCGATTTGGTCGGCAAATTTCCTGTTGATTTTTGCGCCTTCGTCGATTGCCTCGACTACAGCCTCGAAAGCCTCGTGTGTCAGATACTTCCGCATCTTGTCTCTATCGAACACATTTTCGGCAAAATACGCCGACACTGCCTTGTCTGTCCCCTCAAAACGAACAGGTTGACGACCGTTCAACTCTGCTAATGCTTTAAAACGAAAATTCTCCATATTCTTTGACGAAATTTTCGACAAAAGTAGCAATTTTTTTCGACAAAGAAAATGTCGACGATTTACGATTGTTGATTTATGACTTTAGATTCGGGCAACGCCGGCTGGTAAATCTCATCCGGCGTATGCCAAATCGTAAATCAACAATCGACGATTTACGATTGTAGATTCGGGCAACGCCGGCTGGTAAATCTCATCCGGCGTAAGCCAAATCGTAAATCAACAATCGTAAATTTATCCGGCGTAAGCCAAATCGTAAATCGTAAATCAACAATCGTAAATATTTTAATTTTAGAACAATCCATTTAATTGAGCGTTAACTTTATCTATTACGATACTAAGGTCTTCGGAATTTTCCGAGAAATTAACCGAGTCCACGTTTATCGTCAAAAATTCATTTTCGTACGATTCTATCCATTTGTTGTATCTGTCGTTCAAGCTTTGCAGATAATCGATACGTATACTGTTTTCGTATTCCCGTCCCCGTTTTTGGATTTGTTTGACAAGAGTAGGCACCGAAGCTTTGAGATATATCAGCAAAGTAGGCGGCGGCACTAAGGTCATCATCAAATCGTACAGCGAGATATACGTTTCAAAATCTCTCAGCGACATCAATCCCATACCGAGTAGATTCGGGGCAAAAATACAGGCGTCTTCGTAGATTGTACGGTCCTGTATGACGGGGCGATTGCTGTTTTTGATATCCAGAATATTTTTATATCGGCGGCGTAAAAAATATATCTGTAAATTGAACGACCACTGTCTCATGTCTTCGTAAAAATCGGCAAGGTACGGATTTCCTTTTTCCTCGTCGTATAAGACGTCCCAGCCATAATTACGGGCAAGCAAAGTTGCCAAAGTTGATTTTCCGCTACCAATATTTCCGGCTATAGCTATATGCATAATATTTAAAATCTTAAATGTTTAATCGACCTGTCGTCATGTTTAATAAGCGTAAGCGCTTCGATACCGATTTTGACATGAGTATCAACGAATTTTTCGGTTACTTCCCTGTCGCTTTCGGCAGTTTTGACGCCTGTTGAAACCATTGGCATATCGGAAGTTAACAGCAAAGCGCCTGTACTTATATTATTCGCAAATCCTACGGTAAAAATCGTTGCCGTCTCCATATCGACTGCCAGACAGCGTATTGTTTTCAGATACTCTTTGAACTCCTCGTCGTGCTCCCAAACCCTGCGATTGGTCGTGTAGACGGTTCCCGTCCAATAATCAAGCCCTGCATCTCTAATAGCCGACGAAACAGCGCGTTGCAGACTGAACGCGGGCAGAGCCGGCACTTCCGGCGGGAGATAGTCGCTCGAAGTCCCCTCGCCTCTTATCGCAGCTATGGGTAAAATCAAATCGCCCAAGCTATTTTTATCTCTCAACGTTCCGCATTTTCCGAGAAAAAGCGCCGCCGTCGGCTCTATTGCCGACAACAAGTCCATAACTATCGCTGCATTCGGGCTGCCCATTCCGAAATTAATCATCGTTATTCCGTCCGCCGTTGCGCATGGCATATTGGCGTTTTCGTCGACTATCGGCACATTATTCCATCTTGCGAATAAGTTTAAATATCGCTTAAAATTAGTGAGCAATATATATTTGCCGAAACTTTCGAGCGGGCAACCGGTGTATCTCGGCAACCAGTTGGCAACAATGTCTTCCTTAGTTTTCATCACTTTACACTACTACAACATTAACTGTTTTCACCACAAATTTACACAGTTTATTTTAAATTCAAAAAATCTTAGTACTTTTGCATAAAATTTAAATGATAGGCGAATGTCAACATTTTACAGTAAACCTACAGACGTAGAACTCGCAAAACATACTCCGCTGCTGAGATTAAGCAGTTACATGAAGATGTACGGGCTTCAGACGGATTTGCTCGTAAAAATCGATGCGTTTAATCCTTTGGCAAAAGATTCGTTTTCGAAAAGAGCGGTTATTCCAAATTTCGACCGCGTTATATTTGCAATCATCGAATACGCCGAAAAAGAGAAACTTATAGATAAACGCCATACGGTACTGATAGAACCGTGTTTCAAATCGGGCGTCGGTCTCGCATGGATAATCCAGCGCAAAGGATACAAACTCATTCTGACTATGCCCGATACGATGAGCAAAAAACATATAAGCCTGATACAGACTTTGGATGCCATAGTCGTGCTGACGCCCGGCGAAAAAGGCGTCGAAGGAGCTATCGAGAAAGCAAAACAGTTGAAAGACGAAATCCCCGGCGCCGTTATGCTGGAACAGTTTGCCGACAAAGTTCCCGCGATACGGAAAACGGGAGATATTTGGGAATATGCCTGCGAAAATGTGAGTATTCTTGTCGTAAGCGCCGATACCGAACCTGCTTTTCAAGCTCAGGTAAGCAATTTGCTCGCTTTCCTGAAAGAACGGAATAAGGATATAAAAGTAGTATCGGTCAAGTCGGAATTGAATAAGGATAAGGCGTTCGAAGCTCCCGAATATCACATAGATGAAACTGTTAAGGTAAAAAACGAGGATGCCGTAATTGCGGTCGAAGAAATCGCGATAACCGAAGGCATGATTATCGATATGCTGGCAGGCGCTGTCATACACGCTGCAGTGCAGATATCGCAGTGCGAGAAAAATTTCGGCAAGAGCATTCTGGTTGTTCTTCCCGATACCACCGAACGGTATATAAGTACAAAATTGCTGTGAAATAATAATATAAAACAAATAAATATGTCGTTAGAACAAAAAATAAATGAAGGAATAAAGGCTGCGATGTTAGCTAAGGACAAACTCCGTCTCGAATCGTTGAGAGCGGTGAAAGCCGCAATTTTATTGGCGAAAACATCGGAAAACGCTAAAGATTTCGACGAAACCGCCGAAATAAAGATGTTGCAGAAGTTAGTGAAACAGCGCCGCGAAACTGCGGAAATATACATCAGCAACAATCGTCAGGAATTGGCGGATAAGGAATTAGCCGAAGCCACAATTATCGAGGAATATCTCCCCAAACAATTAAACCCGCAGGAAATCGAGGCGGCAGTGAAATCCATTATCGAAGAAACGGGAGCTAACAGTGTGAAAGACATGGGCAAAGTCATGGGTATCGCATCTAAACAGTTGGCAGGCAAAGCCGACGGGAAACTGATTGCAGAACTTGTAAAAAAACTTCTTCAATAATGTCGGTAACAGGTAAAAACAGAGTGATAACGACCCATAAGCTTAACGAGATGAAGCAAAAGGGCGAAAAAATCGCCATGCTTACGGTCTACGATTACACGATGGCAAGCATCATCGACGAAGTGGCGGGCATTGACATTGTGTTGGTCGGCGATTCGGCTTCGAATGTGATGGCGGGTCACGAAACGACGATTCCGATGACTTTAGACCAAATGATTTATCATGCTCAATCGGTGGTGAGGGCTATACAAAACCCTCTGATAATTGTAGATATGCCGTTTGGCTCGTATCAGGGCAATTCGAAGAAAGCGCTTTCGTCGGCGATACGGATAATGAAAGAAAGTTCGGCAGATGCGGTCAAACTCGAAGGCGGCGAAGAAATTATCGATTCCGTGCGCAGAATTTTATCCGCCGGAATCCCCGTAATGGGTCATCTGGGGCTGATGCCGCAATCGATACACAAGTACGGAACATGGGCTGTGAGAGCAAAAGACGAAAAAGAAGCCGCAAAACTTATCAAAGACGCCCACCTCCTTGAAGAGGAAGGTTGCTTCGCCCTGCTTCTCGAAAAAATACCCGCAGACCTCGGAGCAACAATCGCTAAAGAACTCGCTATCCCGGTTATCGGAATCGGCGCCGGCGGCGGAGTAGACGGACAGGTGCTCGTCTCTCACGATATGCTGGGCTTGAACAAAAGCTTTTCGCCGAGATTCCTGCGCCGATATGCTAATCTTCGCGAAAATATGATGGATGCCTTTGCTAATTATATAAAAGATGTGAAATCAGGAGATTTCCCTAATAAATCGGAAGAATATTAAAATCAGGTAAAAAAGAGGTTTTTAATGGGCGCCCGAGATGTTTGCGAATCTGCTGTTTCACGCAGAGACGCAGACATATCGGGCTTCGGCGATGGAATATGCGGCGACCTATCAGGAATGATTTGTTTCTTTTACTTTTTATGCCCTCCGGAGACATTGCATGCAACGTCTCCTCGACGACGCCTTCGACGAGTTCCAATGCGTTCACTAAAACGCCGGATATTTTCGATTAAATCCCCGAAACAGCGACATAAAAACCGTTATTCATTGTTTTTTTACCAATAACAAACTACTGCGAACCAAGACAATATAAACTTTCGTTAAAATTCTGTTTTGAGGAACAGTATTTTTTACTACCTTTGCGCCCGCAATTGCAAAAATGATTGTCCTATGGTGTAATGGTAGCACTGCAGATTTTGGTTCTGCCTGTTTAGGTTCGAATCCTGATAGGACAACAATTAGTAAGTCGGAATAGGGCTCGACAAAATAGTATGCCAGGATTATATATTCATATCCCCTTTTGTAAGCAACTATGCTCATACTGTGATTTTTATTTTAGCGTTTCGCTTATGCGGACGACTGAAATTTTAGACTGTATGATAAAGGAAATGGAAATCAAAGCTTCGAAAGGAGAATTGCTTGCATCAAGCGACGAGCCTTATACCCTGTATTTTGGTGGAGGAACGCCTACCGTTTACAGGGTCGACCAACTGAAAAGATTGTCGGATAAAGCAATATCATTGTTTTTTCCGGCGTTTCCCTCGGAATGGACTGTTGAAGCTAATCCCGACGACTTGACGGATGATTATCTTCGGCAGCTTTTCAGTTTGGGCGTTAACAGATTAAGCATAGGAATACAATCGTTCATCGACAGAGATTTGCAGATTATGCGACGTCGGCATTCGGCGAAACAGGCTGTAGACTCGGTATATTTAGCTAAAGATGTCGGTTTTAGCAACATCAGTATTGATTTGATTTACGGATTTCCGGGAATGAGCCTACAAGAATGGGAATATAATCTCGACCGCGCAATCGGACTGGATGTCAAACACATTTCGGCTTATCACCTGTCTATCGAAAGCAAAACCGTTCTGGGAAAAATGAGGGAGAAAGGTAAATTTCGTCCTGTCGATGACGAATTGAGCGATTTACAGTATAAAATGCTTGAAACGAAACTCCGGAAAGCCGGATTTGTGCATTATGAAATCTCGAACTTTGCTTTACCCTGTTTTTTATCCCGCCATAATTCCGCATACTGGAACAAACAACAATACATCGGCATAGGTCCCTCGGCGCACGGTTACGACGGCAATTTGACACGCAAGAATAATATTGCCAACAACATAAAGTATATCGAAAATATCAGCCAGGGCGTCGTACCCGAAGAAATTGAAATACTGTCGGAGAAAGATGTGTATAACGAGACTTTGATAACTTCGTTGCGAACGATGAACGGTCTGGATTTGAACGCTGTTCCTGAAACCTTCAGAGCCGGGTTCCTGAAAAAAGCCGCTAAATACCTGCAATCGGGCAGAATGATTTATTCCGGCAAATATGTTATTCCAACACAATATTTTCTGATTTCGGATAGCATTATATCCGATTTTATCGAATGAATGAATGAATGTTGTAGATTGTTGATTGTTGATTGTTGATTTACGATTGTAGATTTACGATTGTCTTGTCAACGCTTGGTCGTCATGACGAAATACGACAATATTCGGTTGACCCGACAGTAGATTTACGATTGTAGATTCAGACGATTAGATGCTTCCGTTTTTAATCGTGTCGTCAACTTCGCGCATACGTTCGACATTTTTTTGCATACGTTCAGCATTTTCGCGCATACGTTCATGCATACATTCGACATCTTTTTGCATACGTTCGGCGTTTTTTTGCACATGTTCGGCATTTTCGCGCATACGTTCATGCACACGTTCGACATCTTTTTGCATACGTTCGGCGTTTTTTTGCACATGTTCGGCATTTTCGCGCATACGTTCATGCATACGTTCGACATCTTCGTGCACACGTTCGGCGTTTTTTTGCATACGTTCGGTGATTGCATAAAATATGTAGTCGTGAATATTATCCCATTCATTAATTGTGGAATCGGAATTTCGCATACTTAACCTGCCGGACGAAGCGGAAATCTTCACAGTTGCGTACGTATCGGAGATACGGATATTCGCAGTCGGCGTTTCATTGCCGATAACTCCTTTTTTAACAGTTCTTTTATAGTCTGTTTCCGAAAAAGAATATTTGACTTCGAATTTATCGTCAATCGACAAATTGCTGAATTTCAAATTGACATTTAAATTAGCCGACAAATCGGCGGCGAGACCTAATCTAAGGTTAGAAAAAGAGCCGTCGAAATCAATTTCTTTCAAATCATTCGAAGAGTTGTCGATTTTTATATTCGAAAAGGAACATGCCAGATGCATCTTTTTATCAAGATAGTCGATATTCGCTGGGGTGTGACTCAAGTCGGCTACGAACACATCAATTGAACCGATATCAATGCATCCATACGAACAATTCACATTTATAGCATCAACTTTGGAAATCTTTATATTGGAATATTTGCTTGAAATCGAAACCGGCGAATTGTGCAAAGTGTTTGCATTGAAATTACTGTAAGCCAGGTCGCATTTAAAATTGCCATAGTAGTCGCCCATATTGATGTTCCCGTATTTCAGATTAACGTCCATCGCAACATCCTTAGGAACGGCGATAATATAGTCAATTCCCATTTTCATAGATGTCTTGAAAAAGGAATCTCGAGGTCTCACGGTTTTAATTTCCAAAATTTCGTTGGCTAAAGAAATATCGCAACTCGGCTTGATTTCACCGTTGTCGAAATATTGTATTTCAATTTCTACCTGATTGGAAGTCGATTCGGTGACGATTATATTTCCGTACGAATGGTTGAAATGGATTCCTCTAACGTCGGAAAAATTCTTTTTTTCGATTCGTGAAGGAATCTGCCGCGCATATAGCTGAAAAATCGCTATAGATAAACTGATTATTAATAAAAAACTTTTTTTCATGACTTTATATCTTTATATTATTATTTTCAACAATTAAAATATTCGCCCAACTTTGCGTTGATAAATTGCAGCGTCTCTATATTGGCATTGTAATGTTCTACCAAATAGTATATTGCTAACTCTTCGTTGTTTTGATTCCGGATTTCTTCGAGAAACCTGCTATTGTCTTCTTCGAGGGTCTGCAAATCTTTCTCTAACTGATTTCGCGTTTCGGCGTCGGCTTTGTCCAATTTGCAGAGTATTGCGGCAATTTGCCTGTCCATTTGTGTTTGATAGAACATCTCTGTTTCTGTAAATTCGCTGATATTCCGTTCTGTCTCCGTCTCCGGAGTCCTTAACAGCCATATCCCTGCTGCGATAATAAGCAATATTGAGGCAACAGCGGAATATGTCGCTATAAGTCTTACTTTCAATGTTTGTTTACGATTTTTCTCTGCGTCGAACCTGTTCAATCTTTCTTCAAAGCGTTCGAAATGTCCGTCCAACGGTTCTTTATCGTCGAAGATGTTTCTGTTTTCTTCCAAATACTTTTTTAAATCGCTCATTTTTTGTTCTGTTTAATGATTTTGATTAACTTTTGTTTTGCGCGCATATATTGTACCCTTGCGTTTCCGGGTTGTATTTTCAAGATTTCGGCAATTTCTTCATGGTCATAACCTTCGATTAAATAAAGATTTACAATTAATCTTGCCGCACTTGGCAACTGTTCGATAGCCGCTTTTATCTGCTCTACTTTTTCCATTACTAATTCTTTTTCTTCGTCTTCGCTGTCCGAATCATCAATCTGATTCGGTAGAACAGCTTCATTATAATCAATAAATTCTATTTTCTTCTTTCTAAGCCTGTCGATTGCAGTATTGATGGCAATGCGTAAAATCCATGCGTCGAAAGGTGTTTCGCTGTCATATTTGTCGATGTTCGAAAACACTTTGAGGAAACTGTCCTGCATCGCATCTTCGGCTTCATACCTGTCCTGCAACACTCTGAAACAACTGTTATACACTC
Source organism: Prevotellaceae bacterium (assembly GCA_031259655.1). Lineage (GTDB taxonomy): Bacteria > Bacteroidota > Bacteroidia > Bacteroidales > UBA932 > JAIRLF01. The sequence continues at coordinate 132 of JAIRLF010000165.1, read as the reverse complement.
TCTTGTGAAAGGCATTGTATAATTGCATCTGCATTTTACGGTCGCTTATTATACTGTTATCAATCATTCTTTGTTCCTGCATTTTTCTACTATATATGACGAAAAAATTTTCCGAAAGTTACACTTTTTTAA